>NZ_JAATWC010000009.1 GCF_012979235.1 Dissulfurirhabdus thermomarina | reverse complement strand
ACACCGGCGCCCCCGGGGTCACCACGGCGCCGTCCTGGGAGTCGTGCATGGTGTGGCAGTCGGCGCAGGGCCCCTGGACCGCGGCCCGGACCGCCACCGGAAAAAAGGTTTCAAAACAAAGAAAAAGGACGATAAAAAAGAAACACGGCCGATGCATCTTTTTTCCTCTCCCTCTGATGCAGAATTTGCCACATTTACCCCATTTTGTCAAATCAATGACCTGAAACTGCAGACTCCCCACCCCCCTTCTTCGAGGCCGGCGTCATCCCTCCTCCAGGGCCGCCAGCCCAAGGCACCGGCGGTAGTCGGCCGGGGTGTCGATGTCAAGGAAGATGCCGGGGTCCGTCACCGGGACCTCCCGGACCAGGGCGGCATGGCGGCGGAGGAGATCCCGCAGGGTGAGGCCGGGGGCCAGGGTCTCGAGCACCGCCCGTGGAAAGAGGGCGGGGTGGCCCCGGCGGCCCCGGTACCGGGGGAGAAGGATGGCCGAGGGGGCCGCCTGGAAGGCCGCGGCCAGGGCGGCCACCGTCTGGCGGCGGACCAGGGGGTGATCCGCCGGCAGGACGAGAAACCCGGCGGCGGCCGCGGCGGCGGCCCGGAACCCCGACCGCACCGAGCCCGCCATGTCCGGGGTCTCACCCGGAAGGCGCATCACCACCCGCGCCCCGCAGGCCTCGGCCTCGGCCTGCACCGCCGCGTCTGCCGGGGCCGCCACCACCAACCGCTCGGCCACCCCCGGGGCTGCCAGGGCGTCGAGGCAGTAGCCGAGGACGGTCCTATCCCCCAGGGGAAGGAGCAGTTTCGGCCGCCCCATCCGGCGCGAGGCACCCGCCGCCGGCACCAGGGCGCTGATCACGGGGGGCATGGGCCTCCCTCCGGCGCTGCACGAGCTGGGCCGCGATACTGACGGCGATCTCCCCCGGGGTCCGGGCCCCGATGTCGAGCCCGACGGGTGTGACGACCCGGGCGAGGTCTTCCGCCGAGAAGCCCTCCGCCCCGAGGACATCGAAGAGGGCCGCCCGCTTCCGCCGGCTGCCCAGGAGGCCGATGTAGCCGGCGGGGGTCCGGAGGGCGGCGCGCAGCGCCACGAGGTCCTGGTCGTGCCCGCGGGTGGCCACCAGGACGAAGGTCTCCGCGTCCACGGCAAGATCCTGGAAGGCCGCCTCGAAGGACCGGGCAAGGACCCGGCCGGCGCCGGGGAAGCGGGCGGGGTCGGCGTATTCCGGCCGGTCGTCCACCACGGTGACTTGGAAGCCGATGCCGGGGGCCAGGTCCGCCACGGCCCCGGCCACGTGGCCCGCGCCGAGGATGACGAGGTGGGGCGCCGGCCGCAGGGGCTCGACGAAGACCAGCACCCGGCCGCCGCAGGCCAGCCCTCCCTCCGGGGCCGTGAGCTCGTAGGGAACGGTCCTCGGTTCCCCCCCGGCGAGGACCTCCAGGGCCACGCGCCGCATCTCCGCCTCGAGGGGGCCGCCGCCGATGGTCCCCGTCGTCGTGCCGTCGGCCCGAACCAGCATCCGTGCCCCGGCCTTGCGGGGGGAGGAACCCAGGCACTGGACGATGGTACAGAGGACGCAGGGCTCGCCCCGGTCGCGCAACCGGACCGCCTCGGACAGGACGTCCACGCCGCAATGCACCCGAGGCTCCACGTTCACCGCCTCAGGAGAGGGAGAGGGCCCGGGCCACGTTGGCGGGCGACAAGGGCAGCCGGCGCAGCCGGACCCCCACCGCGTCGAAGACGGCGTTGGCCACGGCCGGGGCCACGGGCGGCACCCCCGGCTCCCCCACCCCGCCGGGCGCCTCGCCGCTTTCCACGAGGTGCACCTCCACCATCGGCGCCTCGCTCATCCGGAGGGGCTCGTAGTCGTCGAAGTTGGATGTGGCCACCCCGCCGCCGCCGAAATGGACCTCCTCCTTGAGGGCCGCCCCCAGCCCGAAGAGGACCGCCCCCTCCATCTGGGCCTTCACGGTGTCGGGGTGGACCACGCGCCCGCAATCCACGGCGCAGCACGCCCGGAGCACCCGGATCCGCCCCCGGGGCCGGTCCACCCGGACCTCCACGGCCAGGGCCACGTAGCTGCCGAAGGAAAAGTGCTGGGCGATGCCGCGCCCCTCGCCGGGCCGCAACCCCTTCCACCACTGGATGGCGGCGGCGGCCGTCTCCAGCACGCACCGGGCCCGACGGGAGCCGCCCAGGTGCGCCAGCCGGAAGGCCAGGGGATCCTGCCCGGCCGCCCGGGCCATCTCGTCCACGAAGGACTCCACGGCGAAGGCGTTGTGGGAGCTCCCCACCGACCGCCAGAAGCCCACCGGGACCGGGGTCTCCACCCGGACGTATTCCACCCGGACGTTGGGGACCTCGTAGGGCAGGTTGCGCAGCCCCTCCACCGCCGCGGGATCCACGCCCCCCTCGACCCGGTCGGGGAAGACCCGGGCGAAGATGGAGGGCACCGCCACCCGGTGATGCCAGGCGGCCATCCGCCCGTCGGGGCCCAGGGCGCCGGCCACGTCGCAGGCGCAGGCCGGGCGGTAGAAGTCGTGCCGGAAGTCGTCCTCCCGGCTCCAGAGGAGCTTCACCGGCCGGCCGCTCCCCTTGGCCAGGGCCACGGCCTCCTCCACCACGTCGGTCTCGAACCGCCGGCCGAAGCCGCCCCCGAGGTACGTGGTGTGGACGCGGACCTTCGCGAGGGGAAGCCCCGAGGCACGGGCGGCCGCCCGGCGCGCCCCGCTCTGGTTCTGGGTGGGCACCCAGACCTCACATCCGCCGGGCCCGACCCGGGCGGTGCAATTCATGGGCTCCATGGTGGCATGGGCGAGGTAGGGAACGAGGTAGCGGGCCCGCAGGGACCGCTCGGCCGCCGCCACGGCCCCGGGGGCGTCGCCGTCGTCCCGGGCCGTGACGCCGGGGCGCCCCAGGTGGGCGAGGAAGGCCCGCTCCAGGGCGGCGTCGTCCAGGCTTGGGTCGGCCGCACCCGCCCAGGACGGCGCAAGCGCCTCCACGCCCCGCCGGGCCGCCCACGGGGTATCGGCGCAGACCCCGATCCCGCGCCCCCCGGGAAGGACCTGGACGTGCCGGACCCCCGGCACCCGGCGGGCGGCCGCCTCGTCGAAGGCCCCGGGATGCGCGCCGAAGGCGGGAGGGCGGGCCACGGCCGCGTACACCATCCCGTCCACGAAGACGTCCATCCCGTAGACGGCGGTCCCAGCCACCTTGACCGGGAGGTCCAGCCGGTCCGGCTCGGTGCCGAGGAGCCTGAACTCCCCGTCGGGCTTGAGGGGGGGTGCGTCGGGAACGGGCAGCTCGGCCGCCGCGCGGCACAGCTCCCCGTACGTGGCGCGCCGCCCGCCCCCGGCCTCGGTCACCACCCCCGCCCGCGCCCGGCACCGGGCCACCGGGACGCCCCACTCCCGGGCCGCCGCCGCCCTGAGCATCTCCCGCGCCGCGGCGCCCGCCAGGCGGAGCGGCTCGTAGAGGTGCCGGATGGAAGTGCTGCCGCCGGTGGCCTGTGTCCCCCAGACGGGATCGTTGAAACGGTCGTCGGCGGGTGCGACCTCGAACCGGACCCGCGCCCAGTCGGCCTCCAGCTCCTCGGCCACGAGCATGGGGAGGGACGTGGTGACGCCCTGGCCCATCTCGGACTTGGCCACCACCACGGTCACCGCCTCGTCCGGGGTCACGCGGAGCCACACGCTGGGAGACAGGGCAGCCGGGACCTCTCCCCGCCTGAAGAGCCGGCAGCCGGCGGGCGTCGTCGCCGCCGCCAGCACCAGCCCGGCCGAGCCCTGGAGAAACCGGCGGCGCGTCAGCCCCCGCCTCATCTCTCCCCTCCCTTGGCCGCCGCCCGCCGGACGGCCCTGAGGATGCGGGGATAGGTCCCGCACCGGCAGAGGTTGCCATCCATGGCGGCCACGATCTCCGCCTCGCTGGGGTTCGGGTTGGCGGCCAGCAGGCCGGCGGCCTGCATCATCTGGCCCGGCTGGCAATAGCCGCACTGGGGGACCTGCTCCTCCATCCAGGCCGCCTTGACCGGGTGATCCGGCGCCAGCCCCTCGATGGTGACGATACGCCGGCCCGCGGCCTCGCCCGCCGAGACCTGGCACGACCGCTCGGGGCGGCCGTCGAGGTGGACCGTGCAGCAGCCGCAGAGTCCGATACCACAGCCGAACTTGGTGCCCGTCAACCGGAGATGTTCCCGGATGACCCAGAGCAGCGGTGTCTCGGGGTCCACGTCCACCCGGTGGACCCGACCGTTGACCTCCAGCTCCAGCATGGCGGCGTTCCTCCTCGGCCGGAAGGTTCGGCAACCCGGCCCGCCCACCAGCATAGACCAGCCCCTTGCCGTGTCAAGGCACACGGGCCGCCCCGGCCGGGAGAAATAGGTAAACAAATCCCCCGATTTCCCGATAATATGAAGAGGATTCCCGCCCCGGGAAGACCCGGGGCCTTGACCGCCCCGCACCCCGGGGCCGGGAGAGACGGGGGAGACCCTCGGAGCGTCCCTTGAGACCACCCTACCGAAAGCGAAACCGTACCGCCTTCCTCCTCGGCCTCCTGGTGGGGGTCCTCTGCTGGTACCTGGACCCCGGGCAGCTGGCCCGCCGGGCGGCGGCCTTGATCGCCGCGGGCGAAGCCGCAGGCGCGGCGGTTTCTCCTTCGGTCCTGGCCGTCGCCGCCGCGGGACTCCTCGCCGCGGTCGGCACGGCCTTCTTGCTGCGCCGCCGGGGGAGGTCGTCCCCGGCGGCCGGGCCCGCCGCTCCGCCGCCCCGGCCGGGGTCCAAGGAGGCCGGCACCCCGGGGGACCTCTGCGCGGCGCTCGTCCAGAACCTCCACGACTTCGTCTGCCTCCAGGACGGCGAAGGCCGATGGATCCAGGCCAACCGCGCCGCCCTGGCCGTCTTCGGGCTGGAAGGCGTGGAGTGGCGGGGAAAGACCTCCGCCGAGCTCTCCAAGGCCGCCGGGTGCCCCGTCCCGGTGTTCCTCACCTGCCACGACCTCCACGAGTCGGCCTGGGCGGCGGGCCGGCCGGTCCGCCAGGAACAGGTGGTCCCCCAATCCTCCGGCGGCCCCAAGGCCTTCGAGGTGACGAAGATCCCCCTCTTCCGCCCGGACGGGACCCGGCGGGGGCTGGTGGTCCACGGCCGTGACATCACGCGGCAGAAACTGGCCGAGCGCCTCCTGGCCTACGCCAACGAGCGGTTCCTGACCCTGGCGGAAAACCTGGACGCAGAGATCTACGTGGCGGACATGAAGACCTACGAGGTCCTCTTCGCCAACCGAAAGGTGAGAAACCGCCTGGGCGACATCACGGGCCAGACCTGCTGGAAGGTCTTCCAGAAGGGCCGGAGCGGGCCGTGCGACTTCTGTACCAACGACCGGCTCCTCACACCGGACGGAAAGCCGGCCGGGGTCGTGGCCTGGGAGTCCAACAAGGCCGTCACGGGCGCCTGGCACGAGTGCCGCGACTTCGCCATCCGCTGGACCGACGGGCGCCTGGTCCGCATCCAGGTGGCCGTGGACGTCACCGACCGCAAGGCCCTCGAGCGGGAGCGCCAGCAGCTCATCTTCCAACTCCAGCAAGCCCTGGCGGAGGCGAAGAGCCTCGCACAAGACCACAACCCCGATCCCTTCTGACACCCCGGGTTGCCCCCGCCCGCCACCCCGTGATACACAAGAAGCAGGTGGAGATCCCGTGGGCCCGGAGACCGCCCCGGCCGGCGCCCGCGCGGGGCGGGCCGGCATCCCCGGGTGCAAGGCGCAACGCCCCGCGGCATGAACCGTGCCCTGGAGCCGTGGCGGCGGGCGGCTCGAAAGCGATGCAGGGTCCGCAACCGCTGCGAGGCCGTCACCGATGATGCCCGTCTTGGAAATATGCACCCGGGAGGTGGTCACCGCGGCCCCGGACGACACCGTCTTTGCGGCCGCCCGGCTCATGCTGGAGCAGGGCGTCGGCAGCGTGGTGGTATTGGAAGACGCCCGGCCGGTGGGCATACTGACCGACCGGGACATCACGGTCCGGGTGGTGGCCGTGGGGCTCAACCCCGAAACCACCCGGATCCGGACCGTCATGAGCGGAAACCCCCGGACGGTCCTCGAGACCACCGGGGTCGAAGACACCTTGCGGCTCATGCAGGCCGCCGGCGTCCGGCGCATCCCGGTGGTGGACGCCTCGGGGGCCCTGGCCGGCATCGTCAGCCTCGGGGACTTCCTCGACCTCCTGGCCGGGACCCCGGAGGCCCCCCCGCCGCTCCTTCGGCGTCTGGCCCAGGCCGCGCGTCCGCCGGAATAGGCCCGCGCGGGAAGGAGGAACCATGCAGCGATACTGCACCGTCTGCGGCCGCCCCCTGGAACTGGTGGAGGCCGACCCGGTCGAGAAGATCGGCTGGTTCACCTGCCCGCTCTACACCGAGGACCGGGCCGAGGAGGCCCAGGGACATACCGCCCTGAGCGCGCCATTGGACGAGGGCGTCTCCGAGGAGCAGGTGGAGCGGGAGGACTAGGGGTCGCCCCCCGGCCGCCGGAACACCGCCAGCCAGCCCGCCACGGGCGCGCCGGCCTCGAGGCGAAGCGTGGCCGGCCGCTCCGCCTCGAGGCGGAGGCCGGCCTCCGCGCAGAGGACCTCGACCGCCGCCACCCGGTGCTGGTACCGGCCCGTGGGGCAGAGCCGGAATGGCGCCTCTGCCGCCCCCGGTTCGTCCGGCAGGGCCTCCACGGAGAAGGCCCAGAGCCCGCCGGGGGCCAGCGCCCGGTGCACCCGCCGGACCACCGGCCCGAGTTCCCCCACGTAGACGAGGACGTCGGCGCAGACCACCAGGTCGAAGGCGTCCCCGACATCCCCCCAGTCACCGAGGATGTCTCCCTCCACGAGCCGGTCGTAGGTCCCCTTCCGGGCGGCCTGGGCCAGCATGCCGGGGGAGAGGTCCATCCCGACCAGGAGATCGGCCAGGGGCCGGTAGCGCTCCGAGCCGAGCCCCGTCCCGCACCCGAGGTCGAGGATGCGGACCCCGGGGGCGACGAAGGGACGGACCAGTTCGAAGAGGACCTCGGGGGTGCGGTAGTCCAGCCGGTCCACGAGGAGGGCCTCGAAGCGGGCGGCACACCCATCGAAGACCCTCCGGACGTACTCCGCCGGGGCCGCCGGCGCCCGTTCCCCGTCCGCCGCCCCCAGGCTCCCGAGCAGGAAACGGGCGGAGGCGTCTCCCGGGCGGGCCGCCAGGACCGCCCGGTAATGCCGGGCCGCCTCCTCCAGCCGCCCGGCCCGCTGCAGGGAGAGCCCCAGGTTGAAGTGGGCGGCCACGTAGCCGGGGCGCCGTTCCAGGGCCGACCGGTAGGCGGCCGCCGCCTCCGCCGGCCGGTCCAGGTCGTCGAGGAGGACGCCCAGGAGGTTCCAGGCCTCGGCGAGATCCGGCGCGGCCTCCACGGCCCTCCGGGCCGCGGCCAGGGCCTCCTCCACCCGCCCCTGCCCCCGGAGGATGTCGGCCAGGTTGTGCCAGGCGGCCCCATAGCCCGGGTGCCGCCGGAGCAGGGCCTCGTACCGTGCCGCCGCCGCCTCGGGCCGGCCGCCCACCTGGTCCAGCCGGGCCAGGTTGTAGGCCGCCTGGGGGTGGTCCGGATCCAGGCGAAGCGCCGCCCCGAAGGCCGCCGCCGCCTCCGCCGGCCGGTCCAGGCCGAGGAACACCACCCCCAGGGCGTTCCAGGCCGGGGCGAAATCCGGGCGCCGGTCGAGGGCCCGGCGGAAGAGCTCGGCCGCCGCCGCGAGCCGCCCCTCCGCCTGGGCGCGGGAGGCGCGGGCGAGGAGTTCCTCGATGGCGTCGCGAGAATCGCCGATGACGGCGTTGCTTCCCGTCGCGTCGCCACCGAGGCGTACTTCAAGTACGCCTCGGTCCTCGCGATGGTCGCGCCTTGTCCTTGGCGATTCTCGCTTAGCCATCCATGCCGATGCCGGAACTTTATTGCCGGGCCATCCGTTCAGGTGACGGGGAAAAGCACAAAGGCCGATCACGGGGCCCGGCGATTTCTTGGCCACCCACCCAGGAGAACCTCACGGCCCATCGCTGTCCCCCGCCCTCTGTGACGCCGCGAGCGTCGATGGTAGGGCTGGAAAGAGCGCAACGAACTGCCCGAGCCCCTCGAAGCGGGACGAGTTTTCGGCGCGGCGGTCCTAGAACTCCAGGCCCACCTCCACGAAGGGACCGGCGAACTCGAGGTCCACCACCACGTCGTTCTCGTCCACGTCGAGGTTCTCGTAGCGGTACCCCCCGGCCACGAAGAAGAGCGGAACGGGGCTCAGCTTCACACGGCCGATGAGGTCGTAGTAGGAATCCCCGTTGTAGGTGATGCCCCGCCCCTCCGCCTCGATGCTCAAGGAATCGAAGGGCTTGAACTGCACCCCGGCATAGACCATGGGCAGGGCCAGGGTGTAGCTCTCGGCCTCCCGGAGCCCGGTGGTGGGCTGCTTGACCTCGATGCTGAAGTCGATGATGCGGGCGTTCAGGCCGAGCTCCGCCCGGAGGACGTCGTTGGTGAGGGTCCCGAGGAAGGGGACGTCGAAGAGGAGTGCCACGTCGTAGTGGTCCAGCTGGGTCTCGGAATCCACCGGGACGTTGGCGGTGAAGACCCGGTTGCCGAACTTGAAGTTCACGGCCTTGGCCCCCGTGCCGTCGAACTTCATGGGGGTCGCCATGCCGTAGAGCTTGAGGAGCATGAGGTCGGCCTTGAGCCGCGCGAAGGGCTTGCTCTCGGAGTCGTAGCCGAGATCACGCTCGATGTCCAGGGTGTCCAGGGCGGACAGCGGCGCATACTCCGCCGTCCCGGAGGGATCCTGGACCCAGTAGCCCACCGCCCCCTCGAGCCCCAGGGCCAGGGCCCGGTGAGCCGGGAGGAGCAGCACCGCCGCCGCCAGGGCGGCCATCCACAGGCGAGACTTGACCGAAATGTTCATGGAGACCTCCTTATCCATCCTCTCTGCTGGGTTTTCTGCCGGGGCCGGGCCGGTTGCCTTCCTCATCGGCACCTTCGCCCGGCCCCGTGAAAGGCCGGCACCGTCAGGCCCCGGCGGCGGCCTTTCGATCCTCCACGTAGTGCGCCGCCGCCAGGGCCGCCACGCAGCCGTCGGCGGCGGCGGTCACGATCTGCCGGGCGGACTTCTCCCGCAGGTCCCCCACGGCGTAGATCCCCGGGATGCTGGTGGCGCACCGTTCATCGGTGACCACGTACCCCCCGGCGTTCATCTTCACCCCGGCGGGGACGAGGGCGTTGTTCGGCTGGAAACCGATGAAGACGAAGACCCCGTCGGTGGCCAGCTCCCGCCGCTCCCCCGTCTGCGTGTCCTGGAGGTCCACGGCGTTCACGCCGGATGCGTCGGCCTTGACGGCGGTGAGGACCGTGTTCCAGAGGACCTCGATCTTGGGCTCCGCGAAGACCCGCTGCTGGAGGATGCGACTCGCCCGGAGGGCGTCGCGGCGGTGGGCGAGATAGACCTTCCGGGCGATCTTGGCGAGGTAGAGGGCCTCCTCGGCGGCGCTGTCCCCGCCGCCCACCACCACCACCGTCCGGTCCCGGAAGAAGAACCCGTCGCAGGTGGCGCAGTAGGAGACCCCCTTCCCGTAGTACTCGGCCTCGCCGGGGATGCCGAGCTTCCGGGGGCTGCCCCCCGTTGCCAGGATCACCGCGTGAGCCCGGAGGACCTCCCCGTCGTCCAGGTGCACCTCGTGGTGATCGAGCCCGGGCGCCACGGCGGTGACCTCCCGGTTCAGGGGCTCGAGGCCGTAGGCGGCGGCGTGCCGGGCGAAGGCCGCAGCCAGCTCCGCCCCGGGGATCCGCTCGATGCCGGGCCAGTTTTCCACCACGTCGGTGTTGTTGACCTGCCCCCCGGCCAGCCCCCGCTCCACCAGGACGGTCTCAAGGGCGGCCCGCATGGCGTAGATACCGGCGGTGAGCCCGCCCGGGCCGCCGCCGACGATGACGAGATCGTGGACCTTCTCTGCGTTCATGCCTGCCTCCGCGGCCACGAGAAATGGCGCTCCGCAGCCCATCATAACCGGTCGGCCCGGCCAGGCAAGGGCGTCACGGCGGCGGCGCATCCCCGCCGAGGCGGCGGAGCATGCCGGCGAGCCCCAGGGCGAGCCGGGCCATGGAGCGGGCGTCGAGCCGCTCCGGCGTATCGGTGGCCCGGTGGTAGTGGGGATCCCGGTAGAAGGCGGTGTCCGTGACCATCACCGCCGGGATCCCCGCCGCCTGGAAGGAGGCGTGGTCCGACCAGTCCACGCCGGGCACCCAGGCCGGGGCCAGGAGGACCTCGGAGGGCAGCCGCGCCGCCGCCCGGAAGGCGGCCACGGCCCGCCGGAGGAGGCGCCGCGCCCCCGGCATGGCCACGAAGGCGACGAAGTCCGCCCGGTCGGGGTAGAAGTACCCCAGCGGGAAGGGGTAGCGCTGCCGGCCGGGCTCCGAGGAATAGCAGCCCACGGTCTCGAGGGCCAACATGCCCACCATCCGGTCGCCGCGCTCCATGGCGCGGCGGACGTGGACCCGGCTCCCCATGGCCTCGGTCCGGAACCAGGGGGGCTCCTCGTTCACGAAGGCCACGAAGCGGGGGGCGGGGTCGAGGCGGCGGCCGGCCAGCAGCCGGGCCGTCTCGATGAGCACGGCCACCCCGGAGGCGTTGTCGTTGGCCCCGGGGGATCCGGGCACGGTGTCGTAGTGGGCCCCGACCACGATCCAGCCCTCCCCGGGGGGCGGCCCGGGCGGCTCGGCCACGATGTTGGCCACCCGGCGGCCCGCCGCCACGAAGACCTCCCGGCGGACCTGGAGGCCCTCCCGGGCCAGGGCGGTCTCGATGGCCCGGGCCGCGGCCTCGAGGGCCTCCGGCCGGCCCAGGTGGCGCTCGCCGATCCCCGAGGCGAGGGCCGCCACGTGGGCGCGGATGCGCTCGGCCGCGGCCGCCTCCCGGGGCGAGGCCGCCGGCGGGACCTCCGGCCGTGCCCGGCCGGGCATGCGGGTGCACCAGCGAAGAACCATGACGGACACCGCCGCGAGCACCACGAGCCGGAAGGCGAGCCAGGCCCACCCGGCCCGGCCAGCGGGGAAGAACCGGACCCTCATGCCCCGGTTCGGCCGGCCGGGCTAGTCCGCATCGTCTCCGCAATACTGCGGGTAGAGCCGCGCCAGGCATTCCGGGCAGAGCCCGTGGCTGAACTGCGCCTCCGAGTGCTCCGTGACGTACTCCTCGATCTGGCGCCAGTAGCCCTTGTCGTCGCGCACCTTCTTGCAGGCGGAACAGATGGGGAGAAAACCGCTCAGGGTCCGCACCTCTTCGAGGGCCGCCTGGAGCTCGGCCGTGCGCTGGCGGACCCGGGCCTCCAGCTCCCGCCGGTGCCCCTCGAGGCGGCCGCAGATCTCCCGGACCCGGCCGAAGTAGAGGCTGATGGCGAAGATCACGGCGAAGGTCAGGGTGTTGAAGGCCCCGGTCACCGGGAGGAGCGTCCCGCCGAGGAACCAGTGGGGGCCGTGCCACCAGGCCACGTCCTGCACCAGGTGCGCCAGGGCCCGGGAAACGGCGAAGCAGCAGAAGGCGATGGCGAGGTAGTAGGCGTACTGGCGGAAGGGATCCTCCGGGTCGCCCCGGGCCCAGCCCCGGGCCCTCCATGTGCACGCGGCGGCCAGGGCCAGGGCCCCCAGCGACCCCGCCACGTCCACCACCACCACTGGGAACCAGGGAACGGTCACGGCGCCCGCCTCCACTTCCGCAACGCCGCCAGGAAGAAGCCGAAGGCGGGGAGCAGCACCAGGTGGTCGAAGCGGCTCGCGTAGAAGAGCCAGCCGGCGCCCCCCCGGGCCTCGAAGGCGACGTGGCGCCCCCCTTCCAGAATGAAACGCCCGGCGGGGATGCCGGGCCGGATCCAGTGACCGGCCAGCACCAGGAGGTTCCAGGCGAGCAGCCACCAGAGGAAGGCCCGGAACTCCCGCCAGCCGGGATCGGCGCTCCGGAACACCGCCATGCGGAAGAGGATGTAGGCCGCCCCCGCCATGAGGAGGAGATGCCCGATCTCGTGGGCCATGAGCCCCTCGCCGCCCCCGTGGTCCTGGACCGCCCAGGCCGGAGGCGCGGACAAGGCGAAGGCGGCGGAAGAGAAAAGACCGGCCAGGGCCGCCGGTCCGGGCAACCGCCGAGTCCCGGGACAGATCCTGCGCGCCATGCCGAACCCGCCTTTCGGGTGGCCGCAACATCGAAGGCGCCGCCGGGATGGGAAGGACGACTTCGTCCGGTCACCCTGCTTCCATCATACGGGCCGCCACGCGGGAAGGAAAGCCTTTTCCCCTGGATGCTCGGATATACGGCCTCTACCCCGGGCCGGGCTGGGCGGACGCCCCGCCCCGCTCCCCCAGGAGCCGGTCGAGCACCACGGCGGCGGCGCAGCGGACGGAGAGGTGGTTGTAGGCCCCGGCACCCGTCACCGGGGCGAGGACGCCGTCGGCGGCCTCGATCACCGCCGGGGCGAGCCCCGAGGCGGTGCCGAAGAGGAGGAGGAGCGGGCGCCCGGGCCCGGCGGCCAGGCGGCGGGCCTCTTCCCAGGAGAGCGCGCCGGGCAGACGGCGGGCCGAGGTGGCCAAAAGCCGCGGCGCCACGCCAGCCTCGGCGGTCACCTCGGCGACCGCGGCGGCAAGGTCCGGAAGGGTCCGGACGAGCGCCAGGGCCCGCCGCCGGTCGGGGTTGTGCCGCCCGCCCGCCGCCCGGGTCCAGTGACCCACGAGTTCCCGGACGAGGGCCCGCTGGCCGGCGCTCGGAGTCACAACGAAGTAACGGCCCACCCCGTAGGTGGCGCAGGCCCGGGCGATGTCGTGGAGGTCGAGGTTGGTGACCGCCGAGACGATCTCCTCCCCCCGCCGGTTCAGGACGGGGGCATGGAGCAGGGCGAGGTCCACCCGGCGGGCCGGGCCGCTCATTCCGTCCCGTTCCAGCCCAGGCGCCGCAGGAAGGCCCGGTCCGCCGCGTCCAGGTCCGCCTTCGCGAGGAGGTCCGGCCGGCGTTCCAGGGTGAGACGGAGGGCGCATTCCCGCCGCCACCGGCGGATCCGCTCGTGGTCGCCGGAAAGCAGCACCTCCGGCACCCGCCACCCCCGGAAATCCGCCGGCCGGGTGTACTGGGGATACTCCAGAAGCCCGTCGGAGAAGGAGTCCCGCCGGGCCGAGGCGGCACACCCGAGGACGCCGGGGAGGAGCCGGCTCACCGCCTCCACCACCGCGAGGGCCGCCGTCTCGCCCCCGGCGAGGACGTAGTCCCCCACCGAGACCTCGAGGTCGGCGGCGTGCCGGTGGACGCGCTCGTCCACCCCCTCGTACCGCCCGCAGACCAGCACGATCCGTTCCCATCGTGCCATCTCTTCCACGAGGGGCTGATCCAGAAGTCGCCCCCGGGGCGTGAAGAGCACCACCCGAGGCGGCGGCGGTTCGGCCCGGAGGGCCTCGATGGCCCGGAACAAGGGCCCGGGCTTCATCACCATGCCCTCGCCCCCGCCGTAGGGGCGGTCGTCCGTGGTGCGGTGCCGGTCGTCGGTGAATCCGCGCAGGTCCACCACCCGAACGTCGAGGTGCCCGGCGGCCAAGGCCTTGCCGAGCAGGCTCTCCCTGAGCGGGGAGTCGAAGAAGCCGGGAAAGATGGTCAGGATGTCAAACCGCATCGGTCTCGACCAGCCCCGGGGGCGGGTCCACCAGGATCCGCCTCCCCTCGAGGTCCACCTCCGTCACCACCTCCGGCACGGCGGGGATGAGGACCTCGCCCTGCGGGCCGTCGACCACGTAGACGTCGTGGGCCCCGGTGTCGAGAAACCGCCGGAGCACCCCGAGATACCGGCCCCGGGTGGTCCAGACCCGGAGCCCCTCCAGCTGGAACCAGTAGTACTCCCCGGGCCCGAGGGGGGGCATGGCCTCCCGGAGCTGGTGGACCTCCCGCCCCACCAGGGCCTCCGCCCGGTCCCGGTCCGCCACCCCCTCCAGGGAGACGATCACCAGGCGGCCCCGGGGACGGGCGGCCCGCACCCGGAAGGTTTCGGTCCCGCGCGAGTCGCCGAGGACGAGGGCGTCGGCGCCGAGGATCCCGAGCCCCTCGGCGTCGTGAGGATGGATGCGGATCTCGCCGCGGATGCCGTGGGCCTTGACGACCCGGCCCACGGGCACGAGGTCGGCGGATGTGGCCCCCGGGCGTTTACTCAAGGATTTCGAGGACGGCCCTCTTGCGAAGCTTCGTGGAGGCGGCGCTCAGGATGGTCCGCATGGCCCGGGCGGTCCGTCCCTGCCGGCCGATGACCTTCCCGAGGTCTTCCTTGGCCACCCGGAGCTCGATCACGGAGGTCTGTTCGCCCTCCACCTCGTGGACCTCCACCGAGTCCGGGTCGTCCACCAGCGCCTTGGCCATGTACTCGACGAGTTCCTTCATGATGGCCCTCGTAACCTCCGAGTGGATGCCTAAGCCAAAATCGCCGGATGCAAGGCGCGAGGATGCTCCCGGGCACGCCGCAACGACGAGAGCATCCGGGGCAACGCAATCAAGTGTCGCCGCTTGGCGATTTTTGCGACGCCATCCTTCATGCGCACCTCCGCTGGGTCGGCCGGGGGGGCCGGCACCGCGGGGCGGCGGCCCGGCTAGCGGAGGAGACCCGCCCGGGCCAAGAGGCTCCGCACCGTCTGGGTGGGCTCGGCGCCGCGCCCGAGCCACTTCTCCAGACGGTCGGCGTCGACCTTCACCTCGGCGGGATCCTTGAGGGGGTCGTAGGTGCCGAGGATCTCGAGGAAACGCCCGTCCCTCGGCGCCTCGCTGTTGGCGGCCACCACCCGGTAGAAGGGGCGCTTCTTGCGGCCCAGGCGGGCCAAGCGGATTCGGATTGCCATGGCTCTCAACGTCCTCCGATCACGATGGCCCCGCGAAGAGGCGCGGGCGGCGGTACCGCCCCGGGTGCCCCTCCATGGGGGCGATCCTCGCCGGGCCATCTCGTCTTGAATGTGGTGTGCGTTCGTCGGCTCATTCGCCCGGTATCCACCGGTGAAGCCCGAAGGTAAGCGATTCTACCAGGGGAGCATCCCCTGGGGCAAGTTCCGGAACCCGCCCTTGCGCATCTTCTTGAACATCTTGGCCATCTGGGCGTAGTTCTTGAGCAGGCGGTTGACGTCCTGGACGGTGGTGCCGCTGCCCCGGGCGATCCGGCGCCGGCGGCTCCCGTTGATGACCCGGTAGTTGCGCCGCTCGGCGGGGGTCATGGAATCGATGATGGCCTCGACCCGGACGAGTTCCCGCTCGTCGGGCATGAGGCCCTTGGCCTTCTTGAGCTGGGCGCCGAGCCCCGGGATCATGGAAAGGACCTGCTCGAGGCTCCCCATCCTGCGGAGCTGGCGGAGCTGATCGCGGAAGTCCTCCAGGGTGAAGGCGTCCTTCCGGAGCTTTTCCTGGAGTTCCTGGGCCCGGCGCCGGTCCATGGTGGCCTGGGCCTTCTCGATGAGGGTCAGGACGTCCCCCATGCCGAGGATGCGGTCGGCGATACGCTCGGGGTGGAAGGGCTCCAGCTGGTCGAGTTTCTCCCCCACCCCCACGAACTTGATGGGCGTGCCCGTGACGGCCTGGATGGAGAGGGCGGCCCCGCCCCGGGCGTCGCCCTCCACCTTGGTGAGGATCACCCCGGTGAGTGAGAGGTCCGCGTCGAACTTGCCCGCGATGTTCACCGCGTCCTGGCCCGTCATGGCATCGGCCACCAGGAGGATCTCCTGGGGCTCGAGGCGGGCCTTCAAGTCCCGGAGCTCCCCCATGAGGGCCTCGTCCACGTGGAGGCGGCCGGCGGTGTCCACGATGACGGTATCGAGGCCCTGGAGCCCCGCCCGGGCCACGGCCTCTCGGGCGGTCTCCACGGGCGGGCGCGAGGTGTCCGTGGGATGGACGGGGACCCCGATGCGTTCCCCGAGGACCCGGAGCTGCTCCACGGCCGCGGGACGGTAGACGTCCGCCGGCACGAGGTAGGGGGCGCGCCCCTTGGACAGGAGCCACCGGGCCAGCTTGGCCGCGGTGGTGGTCTTGCCGGAGCCCTGGAGCCCCACCAGGAGGAGCACCGCGGGCTGGCGCCCGGAGAGGTCCAGCTGGCGGTTTCGCCCCCCGAGGAGCGCCACCAGCTCGTCGTGGACGATCTTGACGACCTGCTGGGCGGGGGTGAGGCTCTCCATGACCTCCCGCCCCACGGCCCGCTCCCGCACCCGGGCGACGAAGTCCTTGACCACGCGGAAGTTGACGTCGGCCTCGAGGAGGGCGAGGCGGACCTCCCGCAGGCCCTCCTGGATGTTGTCCTCGGAGAGACGGCCGTAGCCCTTCAGGCGCTTGAAGACGGACTCGAGGCGGTCGCTCAGGTTGTCGAACATGGCGTATTGCCCGGCGGGCGGCATTCGCCGATACCGGAACCGAAGCAAGCTAATGGACTCCCCCGGGCCTGTCAAGCGGGCGCGGCGGAGATCCCCGCGGCAGCGGCCCTTCCCGGCCGCATCCGGAGGCGGTATGCTCTTGTCGGAGGAGGTCCCGAGCATGCCCCGAAGCCCCCTGAGCCGCGCCCCCCTGCCGCTCTTGCTGGCGGTGCTGGCCGCCTTCTGCCTCCCGGTGCCGGCCCCGGCCGCCCCCCTCCGTATCGTGGCCAGCATCCTTCCCCTCCGCGACATGGCGCAGATGGTGGCAGGCCCCGGGGCCGAGGTCACCCTGCTCCTTCCGCCGGGGGCCGGGCCCCACGCCTGGTCGCCCCGCCCGGGCGACATGGAACGGCTCCGCCGGGCGGACCTCGTGGTGGCGGTGGGCGGTGGCCTCGAGCCGTGGCTGCGGGATCTCGCGGCGGGGGGCAAGGGCCGCGTCCTCTCCGCACTGCCGGACCGGCCCGGGGGCCACGCAGACCCCCACGTCTGGCTGGACCCCGGCTGGGACCGGGCCTTCGTCCACCGTCTGGCCGAGGCGCTTGCCGCCCTGGACCCCGGAGGCGCCGCGGGCTATGCCCGCCGGGCGGCGGCCGCCGCCGCGGCCTTCGCGGCCATCGACGCCGACTACCGGAGGGTCCTCGGGGCGTGCGCCGCGCGAACCCTGGTGGTGGCGGGGCACGCGGCCTTCGGGCACCTGGCCCGGGCCTACGGCCTGGAGCAGCAGGCGCTCACGGGCCGGAGCCCGGATGCCCGGCCCTCTCCGCGCCGCATGGCGGAGCTGGCCGGGCTGGCCCGGCGGCGGGGGGTGGCGGCCGTCTTCTACGAGCCCGGCGAAGGCGACCGGCTGGCCCGGGCCCTGGCCCGGGAGGCCGGGGTGAAGGCCCTCCCCCTGACCCCCGGGGTCGCCCTGGACCGGGCGGACATCCGCGCCGGCGTCACCTTCCTCGACCTCCTCCGCCGCAACCTTCGGAACCTCGCCGCCGGGCTCGGCTGCCGGCAGGAGCCCCAGGCCGGCGCCGAGGCCTCCCCCTAGCGCCGCCGCTCCTGGAGCGTGGTCTCCACCACGTTGAACCGGTCGTGGAGGTGGGCCGCGATGCGGTCGAGGAGATCGGGGGCCGCCCCCTCGGCCAGGGTGACGTGGGCCGTGTAGATGAGCCGGTCCACGGTGAGGGCCCACAGCCGGCCCGCGTCGATCTCCTCCACCTCCGGGAAGGCCCGGAGGATCTCCCGGGCCACCTTTTCGGAATCGATGCCCGCCGGGGCCTCCTGGAGGAGGATGCGGCCCGAGTCGCGCAGCAGCCCCCATCCCCAGGCCAGGATCAGGAGGGAGATCCCCACGCTCAGCACCGGGTCGATGGCGACCCATCCGGTGAAGTGGATCACCACCGCCCCCGCCACGATGGCCACGGACGAGATGGCGTCGGCCAGCATGTGGAAGACCACCCCGCGGATGTTCATGTCGCGCCGGTCACTGCCGTGGAGGATGAGGATGCTGATCACGTTGGCCAGGAGGCCGAGGAGCGCCACGGCCAGCATGGGGAGGGTCAGGATGGGCTCCGGGTGGAGGAACCGGAGGACCGCCTCGTAGATGATGGCGAGGGCGGCCAGGAGGAGAAAGATGGCGTTGACGAAGGCGGCGAGGATCTCGGCCCGGACGAGGCCGAAGGTGCGGTGGTGGCAGGGAGAGCGGTTGGCCGCCACGATGGCCACGAGCGCGATCCCCAGGGCGAAGACGTGGGTGAACATGTGCCCCGCGTCGCTCACCAGGGCCAGGCTGTGGACGAGGATACCGCCGGCCACCTCGGCGGCCATGACCACCAGGGTGACGGCCAGGGACCAGAGGAGCTTCCGCCGTTCGAGATGCCGATAGCCCCCCGGCCCGTGGTCGTGGCCGCCCGAGCGGCAGTGTGCGTGCTCGTCCATGCGCGGGGTCCGTCTCCGATGGTGGGCGCCGGGAGCGCCCCTTCCCGCCACTATGCAACCGCCGGGGGGACGTGTAAACCCCCGGCGGGCCCGCCTTGCAGCGAGGCGCTGGCGCCAACGCCGCAGCCGGCGGGCTCCGGCGATACCACAAAAAACGGGGCCGCCGGGCATCTTCCCCGGCGGCCCCGACCGTCCTCCGGCCCGCGGCGCCTTAGAGCGCCGTGAGCTTGATATTCTTCACGAAGGTGGAATAACGGCCCTTCTCGTACTCGTGGGTGGCCGACTCGAAGGACAGGGCGAAGCCGTCGGGCTTTCCGAGGTCCACCTTGGCCTGGCCCATGGGCCGCCGGGCCTCTCCCTCCTTCTGGATGAAGACCTGCATGAGCCCCGCCGAGTAGACCACCTCCATGGCGGCCCACTTGAAGCGCTCCTTGTCGCACCGGTTGCCGAAGAGGTGGAACTTGGCCTTGGCCCCCGTGGGGAAGACGAGGACGTCGGCGGCGTTGTCGAAGAAGAGCTCGTGGACGCGCTTGCCGCCCCTTTCCAGGAAGCGGATCTTGATCCCGTCCTGGCAGCCCATCCAGACGTCGAAGGAGAGCCGGAAGCCCGGGGTGAAGCGCACGTTGCGGAAGACCAGGTCGTCCCAGCCGGCGGGCATGACCGCCACCAGGGCCCCCTGCTTCTTGAGGACGACGGCGGTCTTGCTGAAGGCGGAAAGGCGCTGCCCCTTCTCGTACTTGTCGAGGTCGAGGGCGAAGAGCACCTGCCCGGGGCGGATGCCCGGCTTCGGGGCCGGGGCCTTCCGCGCCGCCGGCGCGGGACGGGGGGGCGGGGCGGCGCCGAGACGCCGCTTCCCGAGGGCCGCCAGGGCGGCGCTCATGGGAAGCGTGGTCCCGGCGGCATAGACCACGTTGCCGCTCCGGGTGTCCACGACCTTGGCGATGACACGCATCTGGCTCGGGAGCGGCGTATACGAACCGGTCACCAGGAGACCGACGCCGAAACGGGCCCCGAGGGCCCGGGCGGTCTCGCGGGATACGGGGGCCAAGAGGTCGGCCCCGAGTTCCTTGAACATGTTGGTGAGCTGGGACCGGACGATGACCTCCATGTTGGCGCCGGGGACGTTGAAGAGCTTGAGGACCAGCTCGTCGGCGAGGTAGTGGCTGAGCTCGGTGTAGGTCCCGTCGGTGTCGGGGAAGGGCATCACGGCCAGGGTCCGCGCCTTGCGGGCCTTGGCGCCCCCGACGATCTGGGCGGCCAGGTCCTGAAGGCCGGCCTCCAGGGTGGGCGCGGCCGCCCGGGCCGGCGCGGTGCACAGGACGAGGAAGAAAGTCAGGAGAAGTGACAGCCTTTTCACGTAAACCTCCAAAAAATCTGGAAGGCGCGACCCGTGGACGCGCCCGGCGGTCTGGTCGGCGGAACCCGGGGGATCCCGTTCCTGGCGCCGGCGGTGCGGCCGCCGGCCCGGGACGCCCACCCAAGCACGGCGGGCCGAGCGAGAAGGACCCGTTGCCTCCTTCCCTCTATCGAATCTTTGGAACGAATCCTTGAAAGGGAAGGATCTACCACTCGGGCCCGGAGGGCTCAAGAAATGATACAAGATGGAATTTAGCCGACGGGATGCCGGCTGGCAAGCCGTCGGCGGCTGGAACGGTTCAGAATTGGAAGCCGATTCGGCCGCCCACGACCCAGCCGTCCAGGTTGGCGTCGAGCCGCACGGCCACGCCGTGGACCGAGTCGTGGAAGCCCGCCTCCTGGGTCCACCATCTCCGGGCCGAAATCCCGGCGGAGAACCGGCTCGCAAAACGATAGGTGACGGCGGCCTCCAGGTGGACGCCGGTGACGAAGTCGCTGTCGTTGAAGGTGCGATGGTCCCACCAGAAGTTGTCCAGGTCGCCGTCGAAGTAGGCGTAGTAGAGCCCCACGCCGCCGCCGCCTTCGAGCTCCAGGCGGCCGAGGGGAAGGTGCCCCACGAGGGAGACGGTGAGGGGCAGCACGGCGAGGTTCATGTCGACATCCGTGTAGCCCACCACGGGGTAGAAGCGGGAATGGTCGCCGTGGGCCGCGGCGTATCCCGCCGCACCCTCCACGGAGAGTGTCGGGGTGAGGTGGTAGCCGTAGGAAAGGAGAAAGGCCGTGCGGGTGTGGAGATCGGCGTCGTCGAGATCGTCGCCGGGCACGAAGGCCCCGAGCTGTCCGGCGAAATAGGACCGGTCGGCCCAGTCGGCCCCGGCGCCGGCGGCGCCTGTCATGCCGATCACGAAGGAGACGAGCCCCAGGAGTCCGAAAACGATCCGCCTCGTCATGGCCACCTCCCCGGCGCGGCAACGCCTCGACGAACCGATTATGCGGCCGGGCGGGTCCGGGGTCAAGCAGGGGCGCCTACTCCGCGGACGGGGGCCGCAAGGCCTTGGGCACCACCCGGACGAAGCGGCGGCGGGCCGCCTTGAGCAGCGCCCGGACCGCGGCCGCCTCCTCCACCTGGAAACTCCCCTCCAGCACCTCGATGTAGCGGCCGAGCAGCTCCCGGACGTCGGCCAGACCCGCCGCGTCCATGGCCCGGATGGCCACGTTGGCACCGCGGGCGAGCCGGCGCTGGAGCGCCGCCCGGTCGAAGCCGAACTCGGGGTAGAGGCACTGGTAGATCACCCCGCCGGTCATGCCGGCGCACATCCAGGGACCGGGATCCCCCAGGACCACGGCCCTGCCGCCGGTCATGTACTCGAAGGCGAAGCCCTTGAGGTGGGCGCGGCTGGCGATGTTGCCCTCCCCGTCGCGCACGGGCTCGGTGATCCGGGCGCCGAAGACCGCGTCGGCCCCGGACATGCGGATGCAGGCCCGGGAATCGGCCATGTTCTGGACGATGGAGAGGCCGGAGATGGCGCCGTAGGCATGGCTCTTGCCGGTGGAGCCGTCCACGCGTTCCCCGAGCAGGTTGCACCCCTTCAGGATGGCCAACGTCCCGCCGAAGCTCCCCTTGACCGGACCGTCCTGGGCCCCGCCCTCCACCACCGCGTCCACCCCCTCGGTGTTGAAGGCGCAGAGCCCGTTGCCCGGCACGGAGGCACTCAGCCACAGCCGGGCCCGGCGTCCCGGGGGATGGCCGAACTCGCGTTCCATGGCCCCGGCGAGGTAGGTCCCCACGGCCCGGTCGGTGCTCCGCACCCCCTCGTCGGTGTAGACCACCTCGGTTTCGCCGCGGCGGAAGCGCTCCATGGCGATGTCGGAGATCAGGCGGGTGAGGTGATTCAGGGGGCGGCGCGCGGCGCCCGGGCGGAGGCATTCCTCCGGCTGGCAGGCGGGACCGGGCCGGCGCAGGATGCCGGCCGCGTCCACCCGGTCGGCCATCCGGTACTGCTCCAGGAGGTCCGTCCGGCCCACGAGGTCACGGAGCCGCCGCTGGCCCATCCGGCCCATCCACCAGCGGATCTCGTCCCCGATGGCCCGGAGGAGCCGGGCCAGGTTCTCGGCCTCCACGTCCACCACCCGGGGGCTGAAGCCCTTGACTCCCTTGGCCTCGGCCTCCTCCCGGCTCCGGAGCTGGGTCGAGATGCCCCGGGGGCACCGGTCGAGGTGGCACCGCCGGCAGCTGATGCAGCCCACCCCCATGAGGGCCACGGTCCCGAGGCCCACGCGGTCGGCGCCGAGGAGGATCATGCGCAGGACCTCGTGCCCGCTCCGGATGCCGCCGTCCACCCAGAGTTCCACCTTGTCGCGAAGGCCGGACTCCACCAGGCTGCGGTGGGCCTCGCTGACCCCCACCTCCCCGGGCAGCCCCACGAACCGCTTGGCGTGCTCGCGGGCCGCCCCGGTGCCGCCCTCGAACCCGCTCAGGTTGACGATGTCGGCCCCGGCCTTGGCGATCCCCACGGCGATGGTGCCGACACCGCTGGTCACCGGGATCTTGACGGAGACCTTGGCGCCGGGATTGGCGGTCTTGAGCTCGGTGATGATCTGGGCGAGGTCCTCGATGGAGTAGATGTCGTGGTGGTTGGAGGGGGAGATGAGGGTGATGCCCGGCTTGCAGTGCCGGGCCCGGGCCACCATCTCGGAGACCTTGGTGCCGGGCAGGTGCCCGCCCTCTCCGGGCTTGGCGCCCTGGCCGATCTTGATCTCGAGGTAGTCGGCGGAGTTGAGCAGCCCCATGAAGACCCCGAACCGGCCCGAGGCGATCTGCTGGCCGCGGTTGTGCCGATACCGGCCGAGCATGTCGGGGATCTCGCCCCCCTCGCCGTTCATGCAGATGATGTTGACCTTCTTGGCGGCCTCGGCGTAGGCCCGGAAGGAGTTCTCCCCCTGGGAGCCGAAGGACATGGCCGCGATCACCATGGGCATGTCGTGGCGGCCCACGGAGATGTCCACCTCGTCCATGGGGACCGCTTGATCCTCGGGCACCGTCTTCACCCGGAGCACGTGGCGGAGGCCGGTGGGGACCTCCTCCTCGATCCGCGCCAGCTCCTCCGCCATCTCGAGGTAGCCCTTCTTGCCGAGGGCCACGCTGCGGAGCACCCGGCCCACCCGGGGGTTCCGGGCGGGCTCGGCGTAGACGGGCGTCGGCTCCGGCGCCCCGGCGCGTTCCAGCCGGCGCCGCGCCGCCGCCTCCATCCGGGCGAATCCCAGGCCGACCTCCTCCGAGGGGCAGAAGTTGGGCATCTGCATGATGCGGGCGAGTTCCGGGGCCAGCCCGATGGAGGAGAAGATCCGCCCGTAGCCGCAGAGCTCGTGGATGCCCATGGTGGACATGACCTTCTCGATGCCCTTCTGGAGCACGGCCATGTTGCGGCGGACGACCTCGGCGGGTGTGAGCTTCTCCCCGCCGAAGTCCAGGGCCGACCGCCACAGGAGGTAGGGATTCAGGGCGTCGGCGCCGAGCCCCAGGAGGAACATGACGTCGTGGAGGTTCCGGATGGCCCCGGAACGGACCACGAGGCTCGTCTCGCGGCGGAGCCCCCACTGCACCAGCCGCTCTCCCACGTAGGCCAGGGCCACCGCCGGATCGATATAGACGCGGCCGCCGCGGAAGGTGCGGGTATCGTCCAGGAGGAGCACCACGGCCCCGGCCCGGACCGCGCGCTTCGCCTCTCGGGCGAGGGCCTCGAGCCGGTCCCGGATTCCCTCGCCCTCCACCTGGAAGGTGATATCGAGCACCCGGACCCGGCCGGGGTCACGCCCGCCGCTGGTGAAGAAGGCCAGGACGTCCTCGAGGGGGGCCGTTCCGAATTCCCGGGCGATGGAGCGGACGGTGCGGGCGTCGAGGAGGCCATCGAGGCTGCCGCCGCCGAGGAGCAGGGGGTTTCGGAGCTCCATGGCCAGGGGCGGCCGGCGCTTGTCTCCCTTGATGTCCGGGCGGGAGCCGAGGATGGTGCGGGTGGTGAAGTGCTCGGCCTCCCGTTCCCGGTCGATGGCCGGGTTGGTCACCACCGCCACGTTCTCCTTGAAGAAGTCGGCGACGTTGGGGAGGGCCTCCGGCACGAAGGCCGCCAGGGGCCCGGTGTGCCCCATGGAACCGATGACCTCCCGGCCGCTCAGGGTGACGCGGCGGCGGATCTCGAGGTCGTACTTCTGCCAGCCGAAGGCCGCCATGGCGTTCTCGTTCTTCAACCGGGCGGGGGCGGCCAGCCCCTCGCCGAGGACCTTCTTGGCCACGGCACCGGCGCTGCGCCGGTTGCCGTCGTCCCCCAGGACCTCCACGCGATGGAAGTCGGCGAGATAGCGGCGGGCCCGGCGGCGGTTCTCCATGAGCCGGGCGAGCCGCCGCTGGATGGCGCTGTAGTCCAGGACCTCGGCCCGGCGGCCGCGCCCCCCGAGGATGGCCACCTTCTCGCCGGGGGCCAGGGGACGGGGGTCCCGCATGGTCCGCTTGAGGTCCACCACGCCCTTCTCGGAGGAGAGGAAGTAATCGTAGTCGCTCTCGCCGAACCAGAGGGGACGGAGCCCCAGGGCGTCCACGCTGCCCATGCAGACGTCCCCGTAGCGGGCCACCACCGCGGCCGGCCCCTGGGCGGAGCAGGGGAAGAACCAGCGGTAGAAGTCGTAGACCGGGCGGATCTCCCCGGGGCCCCGCTCCACCTCGGTATGGATGGCGGGGAAGACCATCTCCAGGGCCTCGAGGATATCGAGGTCGTAGAGGTTGGCCAGGCCCTCGATCACCCGGTTGAGGTCCTGGGAGTCGCTCCCGCCGGGAACGGGTTCGATCCCCATGACCCGTCCCGTGCTCCGGAGCCGCTCGATGGTGTTGATCTCACCGTTGTGGCCGAGGAGGGAAAAGGGCTGGGCCCGCTCCACCGTAGGGAGGGTATTGGTGGAATAGCGGCTGTGCCCCAGGGTGATCACCGAGCGCATGCCGGGGTCGAGGAGTTCCGGGAAGACCCGGGGCAGGAGCTCCGGCAGGCCCCGGAGCTTGAAGACCACGTTGTCGAGGCTGAGGGAGGCGATGTGGAGATCCGGGACGGCCTCCTCGATGGCCATCTGGAGCCGGAAGAGGCGCCGCGCCGAGGCCTGCCGGCTCTCGTCGGGGATCGTCCCCGCCACCTGCCAGAAGAGCGGCGCCTCGGAGCGGGCCCGGGGCCCCAACTCGCCGTCCCGGGTCCGGCCCTCCAGCTCGAGGAGGAGCTCGGCCCCCCGGGCGGCAAAGAGCCGGCGTACGCGTCCCTTGACGCGGCGGGCCTCCCCGCGGATGGCCGCGGGCAGGAGAAAGTGGCCCACGAAGAAGCCCTCGCTCTCGGCAAGATGCGGGCTCAACCCGGCCCGGTCCAGGCGCCGGGCCCATATGGCCCGGGGGATGTCGGCGGAGATACCGCACCCGTCCCCCTCCCCGTGGATGTCCCCGGAGCGGTGGCCCATCTTGCGGAGGGCGTCGATGGTCTGGACGATGTTGGCGTGGGTGGCCCGCCCCCGCTTGTCCACGAGGGCGATGATGGCACAGGCGTCTCTTTCCCGAACAGGCGAGCTGGTCATGCCCTATGTCCCTTCCCGGTTGACGTGGCGGAGACGGGGCCCGAGGGCGGCCCCGCCCGCGTCGAAATGACCTCGAAGCATATAACGAGGAAGGGCGGATGCCAAGGGTCCAGACGGATTCCGGGGCGTGGAACGGCGGCACGCCCGGCGGAGATGAGGACGGCGAAGGCCCCGGGCCGGCGCAGGGT
Organism: Dissulfurirhabdus thermomarina; assembly: GCF_012979235.1. Classification (NCBI taxonomy): domain Bacteria; kingdom Pseudomonadati; phylum Thermodesulfobacteriota; class Dissulfuribacteria; order Dissulfuribacterales; family Dissulfuribacteraceae; genus Dissulfurirhabdus; species Dissulfurirhabdus thermomarina. The sequence continues at coordinate 90,694 of NZ_JAATWC010000009.1, read as the reverse complement.
GCAAGAAGTGAAGATGGCGTCGCAAAGCCATCTGAATGGATGGCCAAGCAAAAAATCGCCAGATGCAAGGCGCGAAGAGTCTAGGAATGAGGCGTGCTTGGGCTACGCCGCAAGGACGAGAGCATCCGGAGCACCGCAGCAGCCCGCGACTTTTTGCGACGCCATCAAGGAGGGGGCCGGCGCGGCAGGGGCCGGCCGGGCGTCAGCCGTAGACGCCCCGGCGGAGCAGGGCCTCTTCCACGGCGGCGAGCACGCCGATGTCGTCCAGGAGGCCGCGCAGCGGGTCGGTGGCCGGGAGCCGGTCCCGCAGCTCCCTCAGATCGTCGAGGCGCTCGGAGAGGCCGTCGGCGGCCGCCCGCATCTCCTTCCCGGAGACGGCGGGGTCTCGGAAGAGGCCGCCGATGTGGTCGAGGAGCCCGAGCGTCTCCTCCCCCACGGCCAGGGCCGCCTGCGCCGCCGCATCCGGCGCGGCCGCGGGCGCCACGGGGCCGCCCGCCGGCGCCGCATCGGGCGCGCCCGCCTTGGCGGCGGCCTGTTCCAGCGCCGCCGCGAAGTCTCCCTTGCCGGGTTTCGCGGCGGGCCGTTCCCCCGCGGGTATCGGGATCTCGGGACGGATGTCGTGGATCTTCATGGCGGACCTCCTGCCGGCCGTCGCGGTTCCGGTTTAACATGAAGGGACCGGTGTCCCGTTCACCAGAACTTAATGCAAGGAGCGTGCTCAGTGGAAGACCCTGGAGGACCGCCGGTCCGCATCGAGGTCACCGACGTCCTGGATCTCCACGCCTTCCGGCCGGCGGAGATCCCGAGCCTGGTGGCGGATTACCTAGTCCTCGCCCAGGAGAAAGGCCTGGTGGAGATCCGCCTCATCCACGGCAAGGGCCGAGGGGTGCTTCGGCGCCTGGTGCGCGGCATCCTCGACCGGCACCCGGCGGTTCTTTCCTACCGACCGGCCCCCGAGGATGCGGGCGGCTGGGGCGCCACCCTGGTGACCCTCCGCGTTGCCGATTCCTGAGCCCTGTTTTATCATGCCGCCATGATGTCCCATATCGCCTCCAGTCCGCCGGTCCGTGCCGCCACACGGACCGTTTATGTTGGGCCGGTGCCGGTGGGCGGCGGGCACCCGGTGGTGGTCCAGTCCATGACCAACACCGACACCCGCGACGTCGAGGCCACCCTCCAACAGATTTATCGGCTCGCGGAGGCGGGGTGTGAAATCGTCCGCGTGGCGGTGCCGGACGCGGCGGCGGTCCAGGCCCTGGAGGCCCTTCGGCCCCGGACCCCCCTCCCTGTCATCGCCGACATCCACTTCGACTGGCGCCTGGCGGTGGCCGCCGTCCAGGCCGGGGCCGACGGCATCCGCATCAACCCCGGCAACATCGGCGGGCGGGACCGCCTGGCCCGCGTGGTGGACGCCGCCCGGGCCCGGGGCGTCCCCATCCGGATCGGCGTCAATGCCGGTTCCCTCGAAAAGGACATCCTCGAACGCCACGGGCGCCCCTCGGCGGAGGCCCTGGTGGAAAGCGCGCTCCGAAACGTCGCCCTGGTGCGGGAGATGGGGTACGAGAACCTCAAGATCTCCCTCAAGTCTTCCGACGTCCGCACCACCGTGGCGGCCTACCGCCGGCTCGCCCGGGAGGTGGACTTCCCGCTCCACCTGGGCGTCACCGAGGCGGGCGGGCTCATCGCCGGCACCGTGAAGAGCAGCGTCGCGCTCGGCGCCCTCCTCATGGAGGGGATCGGGGACACCCTCCGGGTCTCCCTCACCCGCGACCCGGTGGAAGAGGTGCAGGTGGCCTACGAGATCCTCCGGGCCGCCGGCCTCCGGAACCGGGGGCCGGAAATTATTTCCTGCCCCACCTGCGGCCGCTGCGAGATCGACCTCTTCTCCATCGCGGCGGAGGTGGAGCGACGGGCGCGGCGGATCCCCCACCCCATCAAGCTCGCCGTCATGGGCTGCGTGGTGAACGGGCCCGGCGAGGCCCGCCACGCGGACCTGGGATTGGCCGGCGGAAAGGGGGTCGGATTGATCTTCAAGGGGTCGAAGATCCTCAAGAAGGTCCCTGAAGACCGGTTGCTCGATACCTTCTGGGCCGAGGTGGAAAGGCTGGTGGCCGCCCTCCCGGCCGGAGGCGCCGAATGAGCCGGCGCGGCACAGGCCCCGCCACGACGAACGGCCCGGAGCGGCGTCCCACCCGGCGGCCGCCTCGGGGCCGGCATCCGGAAAGAGACCATCCATGTACTACTCCCGCTATTTTCTCCCCACTCTGAAAGAGACCCCCGCGGACGCCGAGACCGCCTCGCACCGCCTCATGCTCCGGGCGGGCATGATCCGGAAGCTGGCCTCCGGCATCTACACGTACCTCCCCCTGGGGCTCCGGGCCCTCCGGAAGGTGGAGAACATCGTCCGCGAGGAGATGAACCGCGCCGGGGCCCAGGAGGTGCTTCTGCCCATGGTCCAGCCCGCCGAGCTCTGGCAGGAGACCGGCCGGTGGGACCGCTACGGAAAGGAGCTGCTCCGCATCGAGGACCGGCACGGCCGGGCCGCCTGCCTCGGGCCCACCCACGAGGAGGTCATCACCGACCTCGTGCGGAAAGAGGTGCGGTCCTACCGGGACCTTCCCCTGAACCTCTACCAGATCGCCACCAAGTTCCGGGACGAGATCCGGCCGCGGTTCGGCCTCATGCGGGGCCGCGAATTCATCATGAAGGACGCCTACAGCTTCGACGCCGACGAAGAAGGCCTCGACCGCACCTACCAGGCCATGTACGCGGCCTACAACCGGATCTTCGAACGCTGCGGCCTGGACTTCCGCCCGGTGGAGGCCGACACGGGGACCATCGGCGGTGACACCTCCCACGAGTTCATGGTGCTGGCCGAGACCGGCGAAGACGTGGTGGCCGCCTGCACCGCCTGCCCCTTCGGGGCCAACGTGGAGCTGGCCCCGAGTTCCCCCACCCCCTCCGATCCCACCGCCGGGGAGGCCGAAGAGACCCCCCGCCGGGTCGAGACGCCGGGGCGGCGCACCGTGGAGGAGGTCACGGCCTTCCTGGAGGTGCCGGCCTCGCGCCTCGTCAAGACGCTCCTCCTCGTCGCCGACGGCCGCCCCGTGGCCGCCCTGGTGCGGGGCGACCACGAGCTGAACGAGGTAAAGCTCCAGCGGCACCTGGGGGCCGACACCCTGGCCATGGCCGATGAGGCCACCGTCCGGCGCCTGACGGGCGCGCCGGTGGGCTTCGCCGGCCCGGTCCGCCTCGACCCCTCCGTCCGGGTGGTGGCCGACCACGGCCTCGAGTCCCTCCGGAACTTCGTCTGCGGCGCCGGGGAGGCGGACGCCCACCTCGTGGGCGTGAACTGGGGCGCCCACGGCTGCCCCCGCCCGGAGTTCGCCGACATCCGGCTCGTCACCGAGTCGGACCCCTGCCCGCGCTGCGGCGGCCGGCTGGAGCTCAAGCGGGGGATCGAGGTGGGCCACATCTTCAAGCTCGGCACCAAGTACAGCGAGGCCATGGGCGCCACCTTCCTCGACCCGGACGGAAAGGAACGCCCGCTGGTCATGGGCTGCTACGGGATCGGGGTGGGCCGGACGGTGGCCGCTGCCATCGAGCAGAACCACGACGCCGACGGGATCGTCTTCCCGGTGCCGCTGGCCCCCTTCCAGGTCATCGTGAGCGTTATGAACGTCCGGGACGGGGCCCTCCGGGCCGCGGGCGAGGAGATCTACCGCGCCCTCCGGGAGCGGGGGGCCGAGGCCCTGCTCGACGACCGGGACGAACGGGCCGGGGTCAAGTTCAAGGACGCCGACCTCCTGGGCATCCCGATCCGCATCACCGTGGGCCGGAAACTCGCCGAAACCGGGTCGGTGGAGGTCACCCGCCGCGCCACCCGCGAGACCGAGGACGTACCGGCGGCGCAAGCGGCGCAGCGGGCCCTGGCCATGCTGGCATGATCCGCCTCACCGACATACTGGACCGGATCCACTCCTACCTCCCCGACGCCGAAACGAGCCTCGTCGAAAAGGCCTACATCTTCTCGGCCAAGGTCCACCACGGCCAAGTCCGCCTCTCCGGCGAACCCTACCTCTCCCACCCCCTCGCCGTGGCCCACATCCTGGCCCAGCTTCGGCTCGACATGGCCAGCATCGCCGCGGGCCTCCTCCACGACACCGTGGAGGACACCCTGGCCACCATCGAGGAGATCCGGGAACTCTTCGGCGACGACGTGGCCCTCATCGTGGACGGCGTGACCAAGATCAGCCAGATCACCTTCCGAAGCCAGGTCCACCGGCAGGCCGAGAACATCCGGAAGATGATCCTGGCCATGTCCAAGGACATACGGGTCCTCCTGGTGAAACTCGCCGACCGGCTCCACAACATGCGCACCCTCGAGTACCAGCGCGCCAACAAGCGGGAGCGGATCGCCCGCGAGACCCTCGAGATCTACGCCCCGCTGGCCAGCCGGCTGGGCATCGACTGGATCAAGCGGGAACTCGAGGACCTCGGCTTCGCCTACCAGTTCCCCGAGGAATACGAAAACCTCAAGAAGGCCGTGGAGACACGGCTCGGCCAACGCCGGGCCTACGTAGAGGAGGTCAAGGAGCTCATCGCCCGCAAGATGGCCGAATTCGGGCTCTCCTGCCGGGTGCTGGGGCGGCCCAAGCACCTCTACAGCATCTACCGGAAGATGCGGAACCGGAACCTGCCCCTCGACGAGATCTACGACCTCATCGCCTTCCGCATCATCCTGAAGACGACCCAGGAATGCTACGAGGCCCTCGGCATCGTTCATTCCCTCTGGAAGCCCGTCCCCGGCCGGTTCAAGGACTACATCAGCCTCCCGAAGGCCAACATGTACCAGTCGCTCCACACCACGGTGATCGGCCCGGACGGCGAGCGCATGGAGATCCAGATCCGGACCGAGGAAATGGACCGGGTGGCCCGCGAAGGCATCGCCGCGCACTGGCTCTACAAGGAAGGGAAGATCCTTTCCCCGGAGAAGGCGCGGCAGTTCGACTGGCTCAACCAGCTCATGGAGTGGCAGAAGGATCTCGAGGACCCGCGGGAATTTCTCGAGTCGGTCCGCATGGACCTCTTCCCCAACGAGGTCTACGTCTTCACGCCGAGGGGAGAGGTCAAGGAGTTCCCCCAGGGCGCCACCCCCATCGACTTCGCCTACGCCATCCACACGGAGGTGGGGCACCACTGCGCCGGGGCCAAGGTGAACGGGCGCATGGTGCCCTTGAAGTACCAGCTCCAGAACGGGGACGTGGTGGAGATCATCACCTCGCCCCACCATACCCCGAGCCGCGACTGGCTCAGCCTGGCCAAGACCAGCCGGGCCCTGGCCCGCATCCGGCACTGGATCAAGACCGAGGAACGGGAGAAGAGCCTCGCCCTGGGCCGGGATCTCTGCCTGCGGGAGTTCCGCAAGCACCGCCTCGACTTCAACGACCTCTTGAAGGACCGCGCCAAGGCCGCCGAGGTGGCGCGGGCGCTCTCCTTCCGGACCCTGGACGACCTCCTGGTGGCGGTGGGCTACGGAAAGGTCTCACCGGTCCAGGTCATCCGCAAGGTGCTCCCGGCCGGAGCGGCCGGAAAGGCCGAGGGCCCGGCGGCCCCGGCCGAAGCGCCGACGGAGGGCGCCCCGCCGAAGGGCCGCGAGGGAATCGTCATCGAGGGGGTGGACAACCTGCTGGTCCACCTGGCCCGATGCTGCACCCCCGTCCCCGGCGACGAGGTCGTGGGCTACATCACCCGGGGCCGGGGGGTCACGGTGCACCGGGAGAGCTGCCGCAACGTGCGGAGCCTGGAGCCGGGCCGGCGCGTGGAGGTGACGTGGGCCGGCGGCGACGAGGCCACCTACCCCGCCCGGCTCAAGGTCATCGCCGAGGACAAAAAGGGGATGCTCGCCGCGGTCAGCAACGCCATCAGCGCCGCGGAGGCGAACATCCTGGAGGCGCGCGTGCAGACCACCCCGGACCACAGGGCCGTCTTCAACTTCTTCGTGGAGGTGGACGATGCCGCCCACCTCAAGCGGGTACTGTCCGGGGTCCGGCGCGTCCAGGGAGTGATCCGGGTGGACCGGCTTCGTTGAGACCGGCCCGGGGCGGAAAGGCGCCCCTGCAAGCGACGCAGGCAGGGGGCTTCAGGCGAGGGGCTTCGTCACCCGCCCGGTCCGGATGCACCGGGTGCAGACACGGATCCGGCGGGGCCGGCCGTCCACCACCGCCCGAACCCTCTGGAGGTTGGGCAGCCAACGACGGCGGGTGTGATTGTTGGCATGGCTCACGTTGTTGCCGGTGACGGGTCCCTTGCCGCAGATGTCGCATACCTTGGCCATGGCGCTCGTTTCCTCGATCTGGGATGGAAGTGCGGCCCTTTATAACGCGTCCCGGCCGCAGCCGCAACCACCGGGGCTGAAGGACACGGCCGCCGCGGACGATAAGCCCCTTGAGGGCCATGCCCGATCCAGATGCAGGAGGGAAGCCGGATGATGCCCCAGGCCGAGACCCCGAAACGACGTGAGAAGAGGGCGGAGTCCCTCATTCGGGTGGATTACCGCACCCGGGACCGTTCCTTCACCGGGTTTGCGGAAAACCTCAGCGTGGGCGGCCTCTTCATCGCCAGCCCCTCGCCCCTGCCCAAGGGAACCCTTCTCACCCTGGAATTCACCCTGCCCGGCGACGCCGCTCCCCTCCGCCTCAAGGGCATCGTGACCTGGACGCGGGAGGCCACCCTCGCCCCCGGCCAGCGCCGCGGCATGGGGATAAAGTTCGAGCACCTCTCCCTCGAGGCCCGCCAGCGCCTGCTCCAGCTCATCCGGTCCGCCGGCTAGGCCGGGGCGACCGAGGGAAAGCGGTCCAGGAGCCTCCCCAGGCCCTCCAGCGCGGGGCGAACCGCCGACTCGGCGTGGGGCTCCAGGGTCAAGATGGGGCGGCGGCCGTGGGCCGCCAGCCAGGCGAAGAGCCCGTCGAAGTCGAGGATCCCCTCCCCCACCGCCAGGTGATCGTCGTTCCGGCCCCGGTTGTCGTGGAGGTGGAGCTGCCCCAGCCGATCGCCCAGGGCCTCCAGCCACTCCCGGGCCGGGGTTCGGGAGAAGACCACCTGGTGCCCAAGGTCCAGGCAGAAGCCCACGCCCGGGGCCGGCAGGGCATCCAGCAGGAAGCGGTGCAGCGCCGGATCGTGCTCGAAGACGTTCTCCAGCATGAGGGGCACACCCGAGGCGGCCGCCGCCCCGGCCAGCACGCCGAGAACCTCCAGCGCCGCCTCCCGCCAGCGGTGGAGGTCGCCCCCGTGATGCCGGGGATCGAAGCCGGTGTGGACCACCATGGACCGGGCCCCCAGCTCACCCGCCACCCGGAGGGCCTGGGAGAGCCGTCGGGCCGCCACGCGGCGGATCTCCGGGTCCGCGGCCCCGAGAGGAAGGTCGGTGAAGGGGGCGTGCACGGTGCATCCCAGGCCCGCCGCGCGGAGCCGCCGGGCCACCCGCCGGAAGGTGGGCCACCGGTACCGGTGGAGGAGCCCGGCGTCCAGGCCGATCTCCGGCTGGATCCCCTCCGCCGCCAGGAGCGGGAGATAGCGTTCCACCAGCCAGTCGAAGGGGCAGCAGACGAAGGCCCGGCGCTTGACCGCCTCGAGGTTCATCCCCCGGCCTCCCGGCGGACCTGCTCGCAGACCTCCTCGTAGGTGGCATCGGGATCGAAGCCGGGGCAGTCCGCCCGGATGGCCTCCCAGGCTCCGCGGTCCCCGAGGATGCTCGGGTGGAGCGGCCAGCGGCGGCAATGGGAGGGCTTGACGGGATGCACCCGGCACAGGCCGTCGTCGCCGTAGAAGACGCAGTGGCCGTCCACCACCCGCATCTCCACGCGGCCCGGCCGCTCGACACAGTAGGCCGCGAGGAACGCCCCGGTCTCCATCCCGAGGAACCGGGCCATGGCGGCCTGCTCCCCCGGGGTCAGGGAGACGGTGCTCTCCCCGTGGCAGCAGTGGCCGCAGCAGCAGCATTCGAAGACGGCCTTCATCATCCCTCTCGGTACGGGATTGGATCCGGCACGCCGGCCTCCCGGAACCCCTTGAGCCGCAAGAGGCACGAATCGCACGCCCCGCAGGCCTCGGACTCGCCCTGGTAGCACGACCAGGTCAGATGCAGGGGGGCCCCGAGTTCCACCCCGCGGCGGACGACATCGGCCTTTCCCATGTGGAGGACGGGAGCCGCCACGCGGACGCGGGTCTCGGGCCGGGTCCCCGCCTCGGCCGCCCGCTCGAAGGCCCGGAAGAACTCGGCCCGGCAATCCGGGTAGCCGGAGCTGTCCACCTCGGTGGCGCCGATGTAGATGACACCTGCACCGATGACTTCCGCCCAGGAAACGGCGGCGGCCAGGAGGTGGGCATTCCGGAACGGGACGTAGGTCACGGGGATCCCTTCCTCCCCGAGGGCGTTCTCCGGGACGGGGATGTCGGGATCGGTGAGGGCCGAGCCGCCGATGCACCGGATATGGGGCATCTCCAGGATCAAGGTCTCCCGGACCCCGTAATGGGCGGCGATCTCCCGAAAGGCCGAAAGCTCCCGCCTCTCGGTCCGCTGGCCGTAGTTGACGTGGAGGAAGGCCAGGCGCTCGTGCCGCGCCGCGGCGATGGCCGCCGTGACACAGCTGTCGAGCCCGCCGCTGACGAGGCAGATGGCCTTTTCCCGGTCCATGTCTCCCCTCCGGGGTCGCTTGTGCACCGCCGGGGCGATGCCCATCCGAAATCTACCCCGCCGGGCCCCGTTTCGCACGCCGCGCCCGCGGTGCGGCCCGCCCCGCCGCGGCGCCCCCCCGCTGGAAACCGCTCGGATCACCCCGGGCCGGGCCGAGTGCGAGGAGGCGGGGCAGGGGAAAACGGCCGTAGGGAAGGGCGCAAGGCGCGAAAACGGAAAAGACCGCTTCGGGCGCCGGGAGGCCGGGGCCGGGGCCGGCGCCTTCGGTGACGCCCCAAAAGGATGGCCTCGCCAAAAGTCCTCTGGGTGGATGGCTAAGCGGGAATCGCCAAGGACAAGGCGCGATCATCGCGAGGAACGAGGCGCCGCCGGGGGCTGCGAGGGGCCTGAAGCACCATCGCCATCGGCGATTCTCGCGACGCCATCGAGGAATGAGGCGTACGCCACGGTACGCCGCAAGGACGACAACATCCGAAACAACGCCCCAGCCCGCGACTCTTTGCGACGCCATCAAGAAGGCCCTCCCCGCCGGGAGAGGGCCTTGTGGGCGAAGCGGACGGAGCCTAGAAGAGGTAGGCCAGGCTCGCCTGGGCTGCCTGGGCCAGCCGGGCCAGGCCCTGCGGGAGGATCCCGAGGTAGAGGACCCCCAGGCCCATGGCCGCCAGGGCCACGAAGGTGGGGGCGTCCACGCGGCCCACGCTCACCTCGCGGACCGGGTCCTTCATGTAGAGCAGGTAGACGACCCGGAGGTAGTAGTAGGCCCCCATGACGCTGGTCAGGATGCCGAGCGCCGCGAGCAGCAGGTACCCCTCCCGGATGGCCGCCGCGAAGACGTAGAACTTCCCGATGAAGCCGGCGGTGGGCGGCAGGCCCGCCATGGCCACCAGGAAGAGCGAAAGCAGGAAGCTCAGGCCCGGCACCCGGAAGCCGAGGCCCCGGTAGTCCTCGAGGGTCTGGGCCCCCCGTTCCCGGCCGTCGATGAGGTAGACCACGCCGAAGGCGCCGAGGTTCATCAGGGTGTAGGAAAAGAGGTAGAAGAGCACCCCCATCCGCCCGTCGGCGTTGCCGGCCAAAAGACCCAGGGTCATGTAACCGGCGTGGGCGATGGAGGAATAGGCCAGCATCCGCTTGATGTTCTGCTGCGAGATCGCCAGGAGGTTCCCGATGAACATGGTGAGAAGGGCCAGCCACCAGAGCACGGGCTGCCAGTAGGCCGCCATCCCACCGAGGTTGTGGGTCATGAGGAAGTGGGTGACGCCGCCCGTGCTCAGGATGGGCGAAAAGGCCACGGTGAGGATCTTCAGGAAGGCGCCGAAGGCACCGGCCTTGACGGCGGTGGCCATGAAACCGGTGACCACCGAGGGGCTCCCCTCGTAGACGTCCGGCGTCCACATGTGGAAGGGGACCAGGGCCATCTTGAAGAAGAGCCCGGCGCTCAGCATGGCGAAGGCCACCAGGACCGGCGGTTGGCGGAAGAGCCCGCCGGAGAGGATCACCGCCATCTCGCTGAGGTTCAAGGTCCCGGTGAGGCCGTAGAGCCAGACCACGCCGAAGAGGAAGAAGGCGGACCCGAAGCTGCCCAGCAGGAAGTACTTCATGGCCCCTTCCACCGAGGCGCGGTCGTTCTTCAGGTAGGCGGCCAGCACGTAGACGGCGACGGACATCACCTCGAGGGCGATGAACATCATGAGGAGGTCCACCGACTGGACGAAGGCCACGGCGCCGTAGACGGAAAAGAGCAGCAGGATGAAGTACTCGCCCCTGGGCTCCTCGTTGTTCCGCAGGTAGCCGATGCTCATGAGGGCCGCCAGAACCCCGGCCAACAGGAGGACCGCCACCAGGAAGACGGTGAACTTCTCCATGGAGAAGACCCCGGACAACACCACCGCCGACAAGGTCCACTCCCGGAAGACCACGTGCCCGAGGGCGAGGAGCAATCCCACCACGGTGGCCCACCCCAGGGCGGCGCTCCGGGCGGCCCTGGACTGCCCCGCCATGAGGAGTTCCAGGGCGATGAGGACGAGGCCGGTGGCGAGCAGGACGACCTGCCCGCCCGCGATGTTCCAGATGGACTGAAGGTTGAACGCCGTTGCGAGGTCTGTCATGGTCCGTTACTCCGCAATGCCGCCGGCAGGTGGGTTCTCGGAGGGGGCCGCCGCCAGCCGGGCGCCGGGCGCCGAGGCCACGGGCCCGGCCACCTGGACCTGGCTGATGAACCGGTCGACGGACAGGTGCATCTTTTCGAGGAAGAAGTTCGGGTACAAGCCGATCCAGAAGATGAGGGCCACCAAGGGCAGGAGGTAGCCGAGCTCCCGGAGGCTGAGATCCGGCAGCTTCTCGTTCTTGGCGTTGGTCACCGGCCCGTAGAAGACCCGCTGCACCATCCAGAGCATGTAGACCGCCCCGAGGATCACGCCGGTGGCGGCGATCACCGCGGCCCACTTGTAGACCTTGAAGGTCCCCAGCAGGATGAGGAACTCGCCCACGAACCCGTTGGTGGTGGGGAGCCCGATGGACGAGAGGGTCACGATCAGGAAGATGCTGGAATAGACGGGCATGACCCGGGCGATGCCGCCGTACTCCGAGATGAGCCGGGTGTGCCGGCGCTCGTAGATGACCCCCACCAGGAGGAAGAGCGCCCCGGTGGAGATGCCGTGGTTGACCATCTGGAGGATGGATCCCTCGACCCCCTGGGGGCTCAGCACGTAGAGCCCCAGCATGCAGTAGCCGAGGTGGGAGACCGAGGAGTAGGCCACCAGCTTCTTGACGTCGGGCTGGACCATGGCCACCAGGGCCCCGTAGATGATACCCGCCAGGGAGAGCCCGATGATGAGGGGCGCGAAGTAGGCCGAGCCCTCCGGGAAGAGCGGCATGGCGAAGCGGAGGAACCCGTAGGTCCCCATCTTGAGCAGCACCCCGGCCAGGATCACGGATCCCGCCGTGGGCGCCTCCACGTGGGCGTCGGGCAGCCACGTGTGCAACGGGAACATGGGCACCTTGATGGCGAAGGCCAACGCGAAGGCGGCGAAGAAGAGGATCCCGTAGAGGCGCGGCAGCTCCGTCCCGTAGAGCGAGAGGAGGTTGAAGGTCAGCTCGCCCGTGGCCTGGTGATGGAAGTAGACCAGGCCGATGATGCACACCAGCATGAGGAGCGACCCCACCGCGGTGTAGAGGAAGAACTTGATGGCCGCGTAGATCCGCCGCTCCCCGCCCCAAACCCCGATGATGAGGTACATGGGGATGAGCATGAGCTCCCAGAAGACGTAGAAGAGGAAGAGGTCCAGGGCCACGAAGGTGCCGATCATGGCCGTCTCGAGCACCAGCATGGCGACGTGGAACTCCTTCACCCGCCGGTCGATGGCCTTCCATGTGGAGAGGATGGTCAGCGGGGTGAGGAAGGTGGTCAGCAGGATCAGCCAGAAGGAGAGCCCGTCCAACCCGAGGTAGTACGAGATCCCGTAGGAGGGGATCCACGGGTGCTTCTCCACCAGCTGGAACCCGGCCGTCCCGGAGTCGAAGGCGGTATAGACCTTGAGCGACAGGGCGAAGACCGCCAGGGAGGTCAAGAGGGACCACCACCGGATGAGCCTCCGGCCGCCCGTGCTCCCTTGCGGGGTCAGCAGGATGGCCACTACTCCCACCAGCGGCAGGAAGGTCACGTAAGAGAGAATGTGTGTTTCCATCTCGGGTCCTTTTCGTCCTGAGCTAGGATCGCCCCTTCACGTTCCGGCCCGCGGCCTATCGCCAGCCCCCCTCCCCGAAGAGGAGAAAGCACAGGATGGCCACCACCCCCAGGGCCATGAAGGCGGCATAGGTCTGGAGGTAGCCGTTCTGCACCCGCCGGACCAGGCTCGACGTCCAGCGCACGGCCCAGGCGGAGCCGTTCACGCACAGCCCGTCGATGAGCACCACGTCCGCCACCTTCCACAGGACCATGGAGAGGTAGTAGACGGGCTTCACCACCAGGGCTTCGTAGATCTCGTCCACGTAGTACTTGTTGTAGACCAGCTTGTAGGGCAGGGAGAACGTGGCGGCCAGCCGCGCCGGCAGGGTCTCGAACCGCACCCGGTAGATGAAGAAGGCGAGCAGGAAGCCGAGTACCGCCACCAGGACCGACAGCCCCATGAGGCCCCACTCCGTCCCGTGGGAGTAATGGGCCGGGTGCCCCGCGATGGCGACGATCTCGGCGGAGTGCTCGAAGACCGGCTCGAGGAAGTGTTCGAGCAGGTTCGGCACGCCCCCCAGGGTCTCCCCGATGAGGGGAGAGACCCCCATCCAGCCGCCGCAGAAGGAGAGAAACGCGAGGATCACCAGCGGGCCCGTCATGGACACCGGAGACTCGTGGAGGTGGTGGGCCTGTTCCGCCGTCCCCCGGAACGACCCGTGGAAGGTGAGGAAGATGAGCCGGAACATGTAGAAGGCCGTCACCGCCGCGCCGATGGTCCCCACCAGCCAGATGACCCGGCCGGCCTCGGGGAAGAAGGGGAAGGTGAAGGCCTTCCAGAGGATCTCGTCCTTGCTGAAGAAGCCGGCGAAGGGCGGGATGCCGGCGATGGCGATGGTGGCCGTCAGCATGGTCACGTAGGTGACGGGCATCTTCCGGGCCAGCCCCCCCATGTGCCGCATGTCCTGGTCCCCGCCCATGGCATGGATCACCGAGCCGGAGCAGAGGAAGAGGCAGGCCTTGAAGAAGGCGTGGGTCACCAGGTGGAAGATCCCGGCCCAGTAGGCCGCCACCCCCACGCCGATGAACATGTAGCCCAGCTGGCTCACGGTGGAATAGGCCAGGACCTTCTTGATGTCGTTCTGGAGGATGCCGATGGTGGCAGCGTAGAGGGCCGTGGCCGCCGCCACCCCGGCCACCACCAGGAGCGCCGTGGGCGCCAGGGTGTAGAGGATGTTCGACCGGGCCACCATGTAGACGCCGGCGGTCACCATGGTGGCGGCGTGGATGAGGGCCGAGACCGGGGTCGGGCCCGCCATGGCGTCGGGCAGCCACACGTAGAGGGGGATCTGGGCCGACTTGCCCGTGGCGCCCAGGAAGAGCAGGAGGCAGATGGCCACCATCACCGTGGAATCGAGGGGGAGCTGCCCCGCCTCGAAGAGGTGGTAGGCCTTGGGGAAGACCTCCAGGTACGACAAGGACCCGAAGGTCACGAACATGAGAAACATGCCCAGGACGAAGCCGAAGTCGCCGATCCGGTTCACCACGAAGGCCTTCTTGCCGGCGATGGCGTTGTCGAGGCCCTTGTACCAGAACCCGATCAAGAGGTACGAGGCCAGGCCGACCCCCTCCCACCCCACGAACATGACCACGTAGTTGGCCCCGAGGACCAGCATGGCCATGAAGAAGACGAACATGTTGAGGTAGGCGAAGTAACGCCAGTACGACTCGTCGTCGTGCATGTAACCGATGCTGTAGATGTGGATCAGGAACCCGACCCCCGTCACCACCAGGATCATGACCCCGGAGAGCTGATCCACCAGGAAGGCGAGGTCCGCGTGGAACCCGCCCACGGCCATCCAGCTCCAGAGCACCTGGACGAGCTGGCGTTCCTCCGGCGGGCGGGCGAGAAGGTCCCGGAAGACCAGGAGGGCCACGGCGAAGGCGAGGCCCACGCTGGCGCAGCCCACGAAGGAGACGAAGGACTTCCCGGCCTTCTTGCCCAGGAGCCCGTTCAGGAGGAATCCGGCCAGGGGAAAGAGCGGGATGAGTGCAATTGCGCCTTCCATGAATGACCCCTTATCGAGCGATCACCGTCGGGTGGATGGATGCGAGACATGCCGAGGCGACGGACGGCACATGCCCCGCCCCGAAGCGGTCGCGGCCTTGTGCGACGCAGTCACCATTTGAGCAGCTGGAACTTATTCACGTCCACGTCCTGCACGTGGCGGAAGAGGACGATCAGGATGGCCAGGCCCACCGCCACCTCGGCGGCCGCCACGGCATAGATGAAGAGCACCATGACCTGGCCGGCCATGTCGGCCCGGAACTCCGCGAAGGCCGTGAGCATGAGGTTGACGGCGTTCAGCATGAGTTCCACGCACATGAAGAGGACGAGGGCGTTGCGGCGGGTCGCAAAGCCGATGACCCCGAGGCCGAAGAGGATCCCGGCCAGGATGACGTAGTGGTTGAGCGTTACCATGGGCCTGCCCTTCCTAGAGGTTTCGTTTGGCAAGGTAGATGGCGCCGATGAGGGCCACCAGGAGCAGCACCGAGGCCACCTCGAAGTGGAGGAGGAAGTCGGAGAAGAGGAGGTCGCCGACCCTGCCCGGATCCCCGAAGCCGCCGGGAAGCTCCCGCCTGCCGACGATGTCCGCGACCCCCTTGGCCCCCAGGGCCAAAAGCGCCGCGAGCCCCACCCCCAGCGCCGCCCCCAGGGTCCGGAAGGTCTTGTTGGCCTGGAAGGCCTCCAGGCGTCCCTCCGGGGAGACCAGCAACATGATGACGAAGACCACCAGCACCAGGATGGCGCCCGCGTAGATGGCCACCTGGAAGATGGCCACCAGCGGCGCGTGGAGGTGGAGGTAGAGGCCGGCGAGGGCGACGAACACCGTGAGCAGCCCCAGGGCGCAGGGCAACGGGTTCTTCCAGGAAATGGTGAAGAGGCCGGCGGCCACCGCCAGCACCGCGAAACTCCAGAAGTAGTAGTCCATAGGCCGTCCTACATCCCTTGATGATGGCGCCGCAAGGCGACGCCGACCGCCGCGTGGTTCCTCAAAGTCGATGGCGTCGCCAAAGGTCGCCCGCCGCTACAGTGCGCCGGATGCGCTCCGCCTGGCGGCGGACCCGACGCCGCCTCATGTCTCGACATTTCCGCGCTCCGCATTCGGTGACTCCCGCGCGGCCATCCACTCAGAAGGCCTCTTCCAAGGCCGTCACCCCTTCTGGGCCCCCGCCCCGCCCTTGGCCGGCCCGGCCTCGGCCACGGGCACGGGCTTGAGCGGGCGGTGGACGCCGCCGGCCGCCATCGCCCGCCGGTAGTTCTCGAGCATCCGGGGCTTTTCGAGGAGGCACTCCTCCCGGCTCGGCCGGGCCAGCTCGTAGTCGGGGCCCAGGGCCAGGGCGTTCTGGGGACAGGTCTCCTCGCAGAACCCGCAGAAGATGCACCGGAGAAGATCGATCCGGAAGACGGCCGAGAAGGTCTTCTTGGCATACCGTTTGGCGTATTCCTCCTCCTCGCCTTCCGGGACCTTCCCCCGCTCCACGGTGATGCACTGGGCGGGGCAGACCCGGGCGCACATCCCGCACCCGATGCACTTCTCGCGCCCCTGCTCGTCGAGGAGCAACATGTGGGCCCCGCGGAAGACGGGCGAGATCTCCCGCCGGTCCTCCGGGTACTGCCAGGTGGTGGGTACCGTGTGCGGACCCGGCTTCAGGGAGGCCGCGAAGTTCGCCAGGAAGTGCCGGAGCGTGATCCCCAGCCCCTTCAGGATCTCGACGAGGTAGACCCTCTCGGTCAGCGTGTATCTCTTCTGGACGACGGGCTTGGCCATGTCTCGCTCCCGACTGCGCTGCTCACACGCTCAACTGGATGCACAGGGCGGTGATGAAGAGGTTGATGAGGGCCAGGGGGATGAGCGACCGCCACCCGAGGCCCATGACCTGGTCGTAGCGGAAACGGGGCACCGTCCACCGCACCCAGACGAAGAGCCAGAGGAAGAAGGCCACCTTCAGGAAGAAGACCAGGAAGGAGGCGATGCCGTAGCTCACCGGCCCCAGCCACTGCGACATGTCCACGTAGGGCAGATGCCAGGCCCCGAAGTAGAGGGTCACCATGAGGGCCGACAGGGTGTACATGTTCACGTACTCCCCGAAGAGGTAGAGCCCGAGGCGCATGGACCCGTACTCCGTGTGGTAGCCGGCCACGATCTCGCTCTCGGCCTCCGGGAGGTCGAAGGGCACCCGGTTGCCCTCGGCGTAGGCGGCCACGATGAAGAGCAGGAAACCGAGGGGCTGCTTGAAGACCCCCCAGTTGGGCAGCACCCCGAGGAAGGTCCCCTGCTGGGCCAGGGCGATCTCTCGGAGGCTGAAGGAGCCGTAGACCATGACCGCCGCCAGCAGCGCGAGCCCCCAGGGAACCTCGTAGGAGATGAGCTGGGCCGTGGACCGGAGCCCGCCGAGGATGGAGTACTTGTTGTTGGACCCCCAGCCGCCCACGACGATCCCGTAGACGGCCATGGACCCGATGGCCACGATGTAGAGGAAGCCCACGCTGACGTCGGCCACCTGGAGCAGGATCTCCTTGCCGCCGATCACGATCTTGTCCCCGAAGGGCACCACGGCGTAGGCGGAGAAGGCCGGCAGCGCGAAGAGGACGGGGCCCAGGAAGAAGAGCGCCCGGTTCGCCTTGGCCGGCACGATGTCTTCCTTGGTGAAGAGCTTCACCCCGTCGGCCAGCGGCTGGAAGAGCCCGAAGGGGCCGGCCCGGTTGGGCCCGAGACGGTCCTGGATGAGGGCCGAGCCCCGCCGCTCCACCCAGGTCATCAGCGTGGCGATGAGCAGGGTCCACGACCAGATGAAGATCACCTTGATCAGTGCGATGAGCCAGTCGTTCATGAAGCGCCCCTCTCCTTACCGGTCCAGCTCGCCGGCGATGACGTTGAGGCTGCTCAGGCAGGCGATGAGGTCCGCCACCATCTCCCCCTGCACCATCTCGGGGAAGGCCTGGTAGACCATGTAGCAGGGCGGGCGGATCCGGACCCGGTAGGGCTTGTCGGTGCCGTCGCCCTTGATGAAGAACCCGAGTTCCCCGTTGGGGGCCTCGATGGCGTGGTAGACCTCCCCGTCCGGCGCCTTGAGGACCTTGGGGACCTTGGCCATGAGGGGGGCGTCCGGGGGGAGTTCCTTGTACCGCCGGTAGGCCTGCTCGATGAGGCGGATGGACTGCTCCATCTCGATCATCCGCACCATGTAGCGGTCGAAGACGTCCCCGTGCCGCCCCACGGGCACCTCGAAGTCGAACTGGTCGTAGAGGCCGTAGGGCTCGTCCTTTCTAAGATCGCGCCGCACCCCGCAGGCCCGGAGGCAGGGACCGGTGAAGCCCCAGTTCAGGGCGTCCTCGGCCGAGAAGGCGCTGACCCCGATGGTCCGGTCCATCCAGATGCGGTTGTGGGTGAGGAGCCGGTCGGTCTCGTCGATGGCCTTTCGGAGGTTCGGGACGAGCTCGCGCCACCGGGCGTCGAAGTCGGGCGGGAGATCCGCCTCCACCCCGCCGATGCGGCCGAAGGTATTGGTGAGCCGGGCCCCGTTGTACCACTCGAAGATCTCGTAGATCTCCTCGCGCTGGATAAAGAGGTAGAAGAAGGGGGTGAAGGCCCCGAGGTCCACGCCCAGGATGCCCACGCAGACGATGTGGTCCGAGATCCGGGCCAGCTCCATCATGATGAGCCGGATGAGCTGGGCCTTCTCGGGCACCTCGATGCCGAGCAGCTTCTCCACCGCCATCTCGTAGGAGACGTTGTTGGCGATGGCGGAGCAGTAGTTCAGGCGGTCGGTGATCGGGATGAACTGGTGGTAGCTGAGGTTCTCGGCCAGTTTCTCCACACCGCGGTGCAGGTAGCCGATCTCGGGTTCCGCCCGGATGATGGTCTCGCCGTCGGTCTCGGCGATGACCCGGAGCGTCCCGTGCATGGCGGGATGGGACGGCCCGATGTTGATGGTGACGCACTCGCCGGCGGCCGCCGGGATCACCTTTGCGGATTCCGCTACGTCCATGTCCCCTCCTCGACCCGGCGCGCGCGGCGCCGCCGGGCCCTGTACCGGCCCCTCGGCCGGGCTCTTACTCGTAGGAAAGGTGCCGCTCCTCTCCCCGCCCCTCCAGCGGGTAGTCCTTGCGGAGGGGATGGGCGGGGAACTCCTCCCACATGAGGAGCCGCTTGAGATTCGGGTGACCGGCGAACCGGACGCCGAACATGTCGAAGATCTCCCGCTCGGGCCAGTCCGCGGCCTTCCAGAGCCCTGTTACACTGTCCACCACCGGGTCGTCCTCCGGCACCCGCACCTTGACCCGGACCCGCCGGTTGGACTTGAGGGATAAAAGGAGATAGATCACTTCGAACCGCGGGGGCGTCTCGGCGGGCGCCGCGGCGGCCGGGGCCTCCCCGCCCTCGGCGGGCTTCTTCTTGGCGGCCGCCTTGGCCTTGTTCTCGTGGTAGAGGCCCGCGTCCACCCCGACGACGTCGCTCAGGAAGTCGAAGCCGAGCTCCGGGGCGTCCCGAAGCCGGCGGAGGGCCTCCACGATCCGCTCCCGGGGCACCTCCACCGTGAGGTCCCCCCGGAATTCCCCGGCCTGGACCGCAAGCTCGCCCAGGACGGAGGTCACCTGGTCCTTGAGACTCATCTCAGCCTCCCTGCGCCGCCCGGGCCGCCCCGCCGCGAAGGGGACGGTCCCGGTCGATCTTCTCGTGGAGTTCGAGGAGGGCCTGGAGCAGCGCCTCCGGCCGGGGCGGACACCCGGGGATGTAGACGTCCACCGGGATCACGTTGTCGATCCCCTGCAGCGTGGAGTAGGTCCGGAAGACCCCCCCACTGCAGGCGCAGGCCCCCATGGCGATGACCCACTTGGGCTCCGCCATCTGGTCGTAGATCTTCTTGAGCACCGGGACCATCTTCTTGGTGATGGTCCCCGCCTCGATGAGCACGTCGGCCTGCCGGGGCGAGAAGCTGGGCCGCTCCGCACCGAACCGGGCCATGTCGTAGCCGGAGGCCAGGGCGGCCATCATCTCGATGCCGCAACAGGCGGTCCCGTAGGGGAGCGGCCAGGGAGAGCGCTTGCGCCCCCAGTTGATCAGTTGCTCGAAGGTGGTCAGCAGCCAGCCGTTTCCGCCGTATGCCTCGAAGGCCATGCGCGACTCCTTAGTCCCACTCGATGGCGCCCTTGCGGATGGCGTAGATCAGCCCCGCCAGGAGGACGGCCACGAAGACGAATATCTCAAAAAAAACGCCCCAGCCGAACTGGGCCAGGGCCTTGTAACGAACCGCCAGGGGGTAGATGAGAACCGTCTCGAGGTCGAAGACCAGGAAGAGGACGGCCACGACGTAATACTTGACGTCGTAGCGCTTGTGCCCGGCATCGAGGAGGGGGACGCCGCACTCGTAGGTGTCGAGCTTGCCGGGCTTGGGCCGCATGGGGCCGAGCAGCGCCGAGATGATCAGCATCCCGAGGATGGCCGCCACGGACACGACCAGATACATGGCGATGGTTTCGAAACCGCTCATCATGCCGCGACTCCTTTCGGGCAGGGCGGCGGCCGGACCAGGGCCTCCCCCCGCCCGGGCCGAACCGCCGGGGCGCGGCCCCACAGGGCCGGCGGCCGCGCCGGCTGGCATCCGCAGTCCGGGGATCTTCAAAGAGCCGAATATGGTAACGTCAGCAATTCCCCGAAAACATCGAGCCTACGTTTATATCAGGCCCCCGGCCGTGTCAAGGAAAAAATGAATTGCGCCTCAGTATCCGGAACGGCCTTTTATTCTTAAATATCAAATTATTAGCCCTTGCCATCCACGATAATCGGGGGTATCATGTCATCTGGCGGGCTGACCGGCCGTGATGGGTGACGGCCGCCGCCTCGCCCCGCGGCCACGCGTTTTTCCCCGCAAAGGACCGCTCCCGGGCCGCCATGACCATGCCGAAATCCATCGTCTCGAAGATCGAGGACGCCCTCCGCCGCCGGTGCGGGGTCCGGCCGGGCCACGGGATCCTTGTCGCCATTTCCGGCGGCCCGGACTCCACCTTCCTGTGCCACGCGCTCCGGGAGATCGCCCACCGGTGGCCGCTCCGGCTCGCCGCCGCCCACTTCCACCACGGCATCCGGGGCCCGGCGGCGGACCGGGACGCCGCCTTCGCCGCGACCCTGGCCCGGGACCTCGGCCTCCCCTTCTTCTCCGGCCGGGCAGACGCCCCGGCCCATGCCCGGCGCCACGGACTCTCCCTGGAAGAGGCGGCGCGGGAACTGCGCCTCGGCTTCCTCCGCGAGGCGGCGGCCGGGGCGGGGGCGGACCGGATCGCCCTCGGCCATACCGCCGACGACCAGGCCGAGGAGGTCCTGCTGCGCCTCCTGCGCGGAAGCGCCCTTGCGGGCCTGAGCGGCATTCCGTGGCGGCGCGGACCCTTCGTCCGCCCCCTCCTCGGCACCCGGAAGGCCGAGATCCTGGCCGAGCTGGAGCGGCGCCGCCTCCCCTGGTGCCGGGACGAAACCAACTCGGACCCCCGACACCTGAGAAACCGCGTCCGCTCCAGGCTCCTTCCCTTGCTGCGGGAACACTTCAACCCCGCCGTGGAGGCGACCCTCAACCGAACCGCCGCCCTCCTGGCCGATGACGAGGCCGTCCTGGAAGACCTGGCCCGGGCGGCCTTCTCCCGCCTCGAAAACGACGCCCCCGCGCCTTCCGGCGGGCCGATCCGCCTCCGGGTCGCCGACCTCCTGGCCGAGGCACCGGCCATACGGCGCCGTGTCGTCCGGCTGGCCTTGGAGGCCGCGGGGGCCCCGCTCCGGCGCCTGGTCGCCGCCCACCTCCTGGGCGTGGAGGCCCTCCTCGCCCGGAACCGGGACGGGCGGATCGACCTCCCCGGCGGGGTGCGGGCCGAGCGGCGGGACGACCGCCTGGTGTTGCACCGCGGGGAGGTCCCGGCCGCCTCCCGCCCCGCCCCGGCGGCCCCCGTCGCGGTCCACCTCCCCGGCGCCTGGGCGGTCCCCGGGACGCCGCACCGCGTCCGGGCGGAACCGGCCGTCCCACCCGAGGACTTCCCGCGGGCGGCGCCCCTCCCCGGAGGCCGCACCCTCTTCGTGGACGCCGCCCGGCTGCCGGACGCCCTCGCCCTCCGCACGCGCCGGCCCGGGGACCGCTTCTGGCCCCTGGGCGCCCCGGCGCCGGTCCGCCTCAAGGGCTTCCTGAGCCGGCGCGGGGTGCCGAGGTCCACCCGCGACACCCTGCCCCTGCTCGTGGACGAAGGAGAAGTGCTGGCCGTCCTGGGGGTCGAGGTCTCGCACCGCGTCCGGGTCCGGCCCGACACCCGCCGCGCCTTCTCCCTCACCCTGGAGCCGCGGTGACGCTGGCCGCCCCGTTGTTGCGCCGGTGGCACCGGATTGTGTAATTTGCGGAGATGAGAAAACCTCGAGACGCCCAACCCGGGATGCACGCACCCGGATCGCCGGATGTCCGGCGGACCGCTTCCACGGACGAGGGCCTCCCCGCCCCCCCCGCGGGGACGAGCGGTCTGGAACGAGGCCGCGGCCCGCGGCCCCCTGCGGCGCCATCGAGAGAACGACCGGCCGGCACGGCCGGACCCGGCCGCCCGGCCCCCGCGCGGCCGCGGCCGGCGTCCCCACCCTGGAGGGATCCACTTTGAACACCTTCTACAAGAACCTGAGCCTCTGGCTCGTCATCCTGCTCGTGGTCCTCTTCCTGTACCACCTCTTCAGCGTCCCGCAGGAGCCGATCCAGGAGATCCTCTACAGCGACTTCATCGGCTACGTGGAAAAGGGCGAGGTCCAGCGCATCCAGATCGACAAGGAGAACGTGGACGGGGTCTTCATCAACCAGAAGACCTTCCATACCGTGATCCCCTTCCAGGATCCCGACCTCATGCCGCTGCTCAAGAAACACAAGGTGGCCATCAAGGTCCTGCCCTCCCAGGAGACGCCCTGGTACACGACGTTGCTGCTCTCCTGGGTCCCCATGCTGCTCCTCATCGGGGTCTGGATCTTCTTCATGCGCCAGATGCAGTCGGGCGGCGGGCGGGCCATGTCCTTCGGGCGCAGCCGGGCCAAGCTCATGACCGGCCAGAGCGTCAAGGTGACCTTCGACGACATCGCCGGAGTCGACGAGGCCAAGGAGGAGCTCACCGAGACGGTGGCCTTCCTCAAGGATCCGAAGAAGTTCACCCGCCTCGGGGGCCGGGTCCCGAAGGGCGTCCTCCTGGTGGGGCCCCCGGGCACCGGCAAGACCCTCCTCGCCAAGGCCATCGCCGGGGAGGCGGACGTCCCCTTCTTCAGCATCAGCGGCTCGGACTTCGTGGAGATGTTCGTGGGCGTGGGTGCCTCCCGGGTCCGGGACCTCTTCCTCCAGGCCAAGAAGCACGCCCCGTGCATCATCTTCATCGACGAGATCGACGCCGTGGGCCGCCACCGGGGCGCCGGCCTCGGCGGCGGGCACGACGAGCGCGAGCAGACCCTCAACCAGCTCCTGGTGGAGATGGACGGCTTCGAGACCACCGAGGGGGTCATCGTGGTCGCGGCCACCAACCGCCCCGACGTCCTCGACCCGGCGCTGCTCCGGCCCGGCCGGTTCGACCGCCAGGTCACGGTGCCCGTCCCCGACGTCCGGGGCCGCGAGGCCATCCTCCAGGTGCACGCCCGTGAGATCCCCCTGGCCGACGACGTGGACCTCTCCCTCATCGCCCGGGGGACGCCGGGATTTTCCGGCGCCGACCTCGAGAACCTCGTCAACGAGGCCGCCCTCATGGCCGCCCGCGAGAACAAGGACCAGGTCACCATGGCGGACTTCGAGGCCGCCAAGGACAAGGTCCTCATGGGCGCCGAGCGAAAGAGCCTCATCCTCTCGGAGGAGGAAAAGCGCATCACCGCCTACCACGAGGCGGGCCACACCCTGGTGGCCAAGCTGCTGCCCGGGACGGACCCCATCCACAAGGTCACCATCATCCCCCGGGGCCGGGCCCTGGGGCTCACCCAGCAGCTGCCCGTGGACGAACGCCACACCTACCCCCGATCCTACCTCCGCAACAACCTGGCCATCCTCCTCGGCGGCCGGGTGGCGGAAGAACTCGTCCTGGACGAATCCACCACCGGGGCGGGCAACGACATCGAGCGGGCCTCGGACCTGGCCCGCAAGATGGTCTGCGAGTGGGGGATGAGCGAGGCCCTGGGGCCGGTCTCCTTCGGAAAGCGCGAGGAACACGTCTTCCTGGGCAAGGACTTCGGCCAGGTCAAGGACTACAGCGAGGCCACCGCCCTCAAGATCGACGAGGAGATCCAGCGGACCGTGAACACCGCCTACCGGCAGGCCAAGGAACTCCTCTCCCGCAACATCGAGGTCCTCCATGCCCTGGCCGGCGCCCTCCTCGAGCACGAGTCCCTGGACGGGGCCGCCATCGACGCCATCATCCAGGGACACCGGGGAGAGACCGGACAGCCGGTGGAGGCGAAGGAGGCCGATGCGTCCTGAGAGCCCGCCGGCGCCCCTCGTGCTGCGCCGCTCCACCTTTCACTGGGGGAGCCGGACCTACATCATGGGGGTCCTCAACGTCACCCCGGACTCCTTCTCGGACGGAGGCCGCTTCCTCGACCCCGAGGCCGCCGTGGAACAGGCCCTCGCCCTGGAGGCGGCCGGCGCCGACATCGTGGACGTGGGCGGCGAGTCCACCCGGCCCTACGCCGACCCCGTTACCGAGGAGGAGGAACTCCGGCGCACGGTGCCGGTCATCGAGGCCATCCGCCGCCGTTCCGACGTTCCCGTCTCCATCGACACCACAAAGGCGGCGGTGGCCGAGGCGGCGCTGGCGGCGGGGGCCGACATGATCAACGACGTCAGTGCCCTCCGGGCCGACCCCCGCATGGCCGAGACGGCGGCCCGGCACGGGGCCCCTGTGGTGCTCATGCACATGCGCGGCACCCCGGGGACCATGCAGGACGACACCCACTACGACGACCTGGTGGGCGAGGTGCACGACTTCCTGGCCGAGCGCGTGGCCTGGGCCGAGGCCCGCGGCATCCCCAGGGGGAAGATCCTGGTGGACCCCGGCATCGGCTTCGGCAAGAGCTACCAGGGCAACCTGGTGCTGCTCAACCGCCTGGACGCCCTGCTCGACATCGGGGTCCCGGTCCTGGTGGGGCCGTCCCGGAAGGCCTTCCTCGGGGCCGTCACCGGGCGGGCCGCTCCGGCGGAGCGCGACGCGGCCACCCTGGGCGCCGTGGCGGCCGCCGCCCTCAGGGGATGCCACGTGGTCCGCGTCCACGACCCCGCCCCGACCGTGGACGTCCTCAAGGCGGTGGACGCGATCCGGTCCGAGACCCTCCCGGACCCCGGAGCGGGGGAACGTCCGTGACGAGGGCGGCCCGCCCGACGATTCCGTGGCCGCCGCTATTGAAACCTCGGCTTTCTGCCGAAAAACAAGCTAGACGCCGGGTGCCACCGGAAACGCCCATGCGCCCGGGGCCCGCCCGCCGGGGAAGATGACCGAGCACTGGTTCTCATACCTCCCGTTGTCCAGGTGGTGGCTGGATGTCATCGACATCCTCCTCGTCGCCTTCCTGCTCTACCGGGTCATGCTGCTGCTGCGGGGGACGCGGGCGGTCCAGATGGCGGCGGGCCTCGCCGTCATCATCGTGGTCTACTTCGCCGCCAAGGCCCTCGAGCTCTATACCCTTCACTGGCTCCTGGGCACCGTCCTGAGCTCCCTGTTCCTGCTCATCATCATCGTCTTCCAGGACGACATCCGCCGGGTGCTCACCCAGATGGGCCAGACCCCCTTCCTCAAGACCCGGGTCAAGACCTTCCAGGCCATGGAGGAGGTGGCCAAGGCGGCCTCGACCCTGGCCGAGACGAAGACCGGCGCCCTCATGGTCCTCGAGCGGGAGATCGGCCTCGGCGACTACCTCGAGTCGGGCGTGCCCGTTGACGGCCGCGTCACCCGCGAGCTGCTCTGCACCATCTTCCACCCCGGGACCCCGCTCCACGACGGCGCGGTCATCATCCGGGACGGCCGCCTGGCCGGGGCCGGCTGCGTCCTGCCGCTCACCACCAACCCGGACGTCAGCAAGCGCCTCGGGACCCGCCACCGCGCCGCCATCGGCGTCACGGAGCACACCGACGCCGTGGCCGTGGTGGTCTCGGAAGAGACGGGCAGCATCTCTGTGGCCATCGCCGGCAAGATCACCCGCGGCATCGACTCGGGCACCCTCCGGCGCATCCTCCACAACACCTTCTCCCTGGAGGAGGAGGAACGGCCTTGGTGGAAACGGAGGCTCATCTAGGCGGCCATGATGCGCTGGCAGGAAATCGCCGTGAAGAACTGGACGCTGAAGCTCATCGCCCTGGTCTTCGCCGTTCTCATGTGGGCGTACGTCTCCACCGAGCAACAGGCCGAGATCGGGCTCTCCATCCCCTTGGAGATCGTCAACGTCCCCAAGGGCTACACCATCGCCAACGACCTGCCGGCCTCCATCGACATCCGCGTGGCCGGCCCCCGGAGCATCATAAAGAACCTGCCGTACCAGCGCCTGTCCAAGGTCATCGACCTGAGCGACGCCCGTCCGGGCAAGGGCATCGTCCACGTCACCGCCGAAGGCCTTTCCCTGCCCGGCGGGGTCCGCCCCGTCCGGATCACCCCGAGCGACATCGAGATAGTCCTGGAGCGGCTGGCCCGGAAATCCGTCCCCGTCAAGGCCGTGGTCCAGGGGAAGGTGGCCCCCACCGCCAAGATCTACGACGTCACGGTGGACCCGCCGGTGGTGGTCCTCAGCGGGCCGGAGAGCGAACTCCGGACGATCAAGGAGATCGCCACCGCCCCCGTGGACGTCTCGGGGGCCGACGCCGACGTGATCCGCACCGTTCCCCTCGACGTCTCGGGCATCCGGAGCACCCCGGAAGGCAGCTCCCAGGTCAAGGTCACCGTGAAGGTGGGGCCCGTGCTCGGGACCAAGCGCGTCGGTGACATCCCCGTCCGTCTCCAGGGCGAGGCGGCCGGGGCCTCCTGGTGGCCGAAGGTCGTCACGGTCACCGCGGAGGGCCCCCTCACCCAGGTCCGGGGCCTGGGCCCCAAGGACTTCTCCATCCTGGTCCCGGCCGGGGGGCTCGCCCCCGGGGTCCACGAGGTCCGCCCCCGATGGTCCGCCCCCGACAACATCACCTTGCGTTCCATCACGCCCGAGTTTATTAAGGTCACCATTCCGCGATCTGCCCGGTAACCCGGCTCCGCCCGGGGCCGGGTCCCGGAGGTGAAGGATCCATGCGACAGATCTTCGGCACCGACGGCGTCCGCGGCGTCGCCAACGTCCCGCCCATGACGGTGGACACGGCCCTCAAGATCGGCCGGTCCGTGGCCCACCTCTTCCGCAACAGCCGCCACCGCCACCGGCGCATCCTCATCGGGAAAGACACCCGGCTCTCCGGCTACATGCTCGAGAACGCCCTGGCGGCAGGCATCTGCTCCATGGGGGTGGACGTCTTCCTCGTGGGCCCCATGCCGACCCCGGCCATCGCCTTTCTCACCACCAACATGCGGGCCGACGCCGGGGTGGTGATCTCCGCCTCCCACAACCCCTTCCAGGACAACGGCATCAAGATCTTCGCCGGAAACGGCTTCAAGCTCCCCGACGAGGTGGAGGCCCGCATCGAAGCGCTCATGGAGTCGGACGAACCGCTCCGCGCCCAGCCCACCGGGGCCGACGTGGGCAAGGCCTTCCGCATCGACGACGCCCGGGGCCGCTATATCGTCTTCCTGAAACACACCTTCCCCAAGGACCTCACCCTCGAAGGCCTGCGCCTGGTGCTCGACTGCGCCAACGGCGCCACCTACCGGGTGGCGCCCGCGGTCCTCGAGGAACTCGGCGCCTCGGTGATCGCCCTGGGCGTCTCGCCCAACGGGACCAACATCAACCAGGACTGCGGCGCCCTGCACCCGGAGCCCCTCCGAGAAGCGGTCCTCCGCCACCGGGCCCACATGGGCATCGCCCTCGACGGCGACGGCGACCGGGTGATCGTGGTGGACGAGAAGGGCCGGATCGTGGACGGCGACCACATCATGGCGGTCTGCGCCCGGGACCTGCTGGAGGCCGGCCGCCTGGCCCACCGAACCGTGGTGGCCACGGTCATGAGCAACATGGGCCTCGAGATCGCCCTGGAACGCATGGGCGCCCGGCTGATCCGCACCCAGGTGGGCGACCGCTACGTGGTGGAGACCATGCGCGCGGAAGGCTACAACTTCGGAGGGGAGCAGTCCGGGCACCTCGTCTTCCTGGACCACATCACCACCGGCGACGGCATCCTGGCCGCGCTCCAGCTCCTGGCGGTGATGCAGCGCACCGGGCGGCCCCTCTCCGAGCTTGCCGCCGTCATGGAGACCTTCCCCCAGGTCCTCCACAACGTCCGCCTGGCCGCGCGGCGCCCCATCGACCAGATCGAGGGACTGGAGGCCCTGCGGCAGCGGCTCCAGCGGGAACTGGCCGGAAAGGGCCGGATCCTCATCCGGGCCTCCGGGACCGAGCCCGTCATCCGTGTCATGGTGGAGGGGGAAGACGAGGGACGGATCGCCGACATGGCCCAGGCCATGGGCGACCACATCCGCTCCGTCTGCGGGGGGGCCGAGGGCGCCTAGTCGGCCTTTCGCCTCAAAAAGGTCGGGATCTCGAGCTGGGCCTCGTCCAGCTCCGTGAGCGCCCTCCTCGCCGGCCGGCGGCGGAGGGCTCTGGCCCCGGGATCGCCCAGCCCGACGTCCTCCTTCCCGCCGCGACCCGCCTCGCCCTTGCCCCCCGCCCGGGCCAGCTCGATGGGCGCCACGATGGAGCGGGCCTCGGGCTGTGCCCCGGCGCCGAGCCCCGTGGCGATCACCGTTACGCGGATCTCGTCGCCGAGGCTGTCGTCGAAGACGGTCCCCCAGATGATGTTGGCGTCGTCGTGGGCCTCGTTGTGGATGAGGGTGGAGGCCTGGTCCACCTCCTCCATGCTGAGGGTGGCACTGCTGGCGGTGATGTTCATGAGGATGCCCCGCGCCCCGCTGATGGAGATGTCCTCGAGGAGCGGGTTGGCGATGGCCATCTGCACCGCCTCCACCGCCCGGCGCTCGCCCCGGGCGACGCCCGTCCCCATGAGGGCCATCCCCATCTCCCCCATGACGGTCCGGACGTCGGCGAAGTCGACGTTCACGTAGCCCTGGACCACGATGAGGTCAGAGATGCCCCGGACCGCGAAGTAGAGCACCTCGTCCGCCTTCCGGAACATCTCGATGAGGGGGGTGTTGGGCGCGGCCAGGCTGCGGAGCCGGTCGTTGGGGATGGTGATGATGGTGTCCACAACCTCCTTGAGCCGCTCCAGCCCCTCCTCGGCCTGGCGCATCCGGCGCTTGCCTTCGAACATGAAGGGGCGTGTCACCACGGCCACCGTGAGCGCCCCCATCTCCTTGCTGAGCTCGGCGATGACCGGTGCCGCCCCGGTTCCCGTCCCGCCGCCCATGCCGGCCGTGATGAAGACCATGTCCGAGCCGGACAGGGCCTCTCGGATCTCGTCCACCGCCTCCTCGGCGGCCTCGCGCCCCACCTCGGGCTTGGCCCCGGCGCCGAGCCCCTTGGTGAGATTGCGGCCCAGCTGGATCTTCTGCCCCGCGCGGGAGAGCTCCAGGGCCTGGGCGTCGGTGTTGGCCGCGATGAATTCCACGCCCTTGAGCTCCGAGGCGATCATGTTGTTGACGGCGTTGCCCCCGCCGCCCCCGACACCGATCACCCGGATCCGCGCGGCCTGCTCCGGTTCGACGAATTCGAAAGGCATCTTCTTCCCCCTGCTCGTTCCCTGGTCGTTCCTGTGCGCTCGCCGCCGGCCGCCCCTAGATCCGGAACCAGTTCTTCATCCGGCCGGCCACCCGGTTGAAGATGTTCCCGTCCCGGATGCGGAACTTGTGCCGGGGCGGGTTGTCGACGCCGTAGAGCACGAGGCCCACGGCGGTGGCGTACATCGGGGCGCTCACCACGTCCACCAGGCCGCCCACCCGCCGGGGATAGCCCACCCGGGCCGGGAGCTGAAACACCTGTTCCGCCACCTCCACCATTCCCTCCAGCTCGGCGGTGCCCCCGGTGAGCACCACGCCGGAGGCGAGGAGATCCTTGAGCCCGGTCCGCTCGATGTCCTGGTCGATGAGGGAGAAGATCTCCTCGACCCTCGGCTCCAGGATCTCCGCCAGGACCTGGCGGGAGAGCAGGCGGGGCTTTCGGCCGCCGACGCTGGGCACCTCGACCATCTCGTCGCGTCCCACGAGGCCGCTGGCGCAACAGCCGTGGCCGACCTTGATGCGCTCGGCCTCCCGCATGGGCGTCCGGAGCCCCACCGCGATGTCGTTGGTGAGATTGTTCCCCCCGAGTCCCAGGACCGAGGTGTGCTTGATGGTGCTGTCGGCGAAGATGGCCAGGTCCGTGGTCCCGCCCCCGAAGTCCACCAGGGCGACGCCCAGGGCCCGTTCCTCGTCGGTCAGGACGGCCTCCGCCGAGGCCAGCGGCTGGAGCACGATGTCCACCACGTCGAGGCCGGCCCGGTTGGCACACTTGATGAGGTTCTGGGCGGCGGTCACCGCCCCGGTCACGATGTGGACCCGGGCCTCCAGGCGGACCCCGGTCATCCCCACCGGGTCGAGGATGCCGTCCTGGTCGTCCACGATGTATTCCTGGGGCAGGGTATGGATGACCTCACGGTCCAGCGGGATGGCCACGGCCCGGGCGGCGTCGATGACCCGGTCCACGTCGTCCTGGCTCACCTCGCGCCCCTTGACGGCGATGACCCCGTGGCTGTTGAAGCCCTTGATATGGCTGCCGGCGATCCCCACGTAGACGGCGCCGATCTCGCACCCGGCCATGAGCTCGGCCTCCTCCACCGCCTTGCGGATGGAGTTCACCGTGCTCTCGATGTTGACCACCACGCCCTTTCGGAGGCCGTCGGAGGGGTGGGTCCCCACCCCGACCACCTCCACGCCGTCCGAGTGGACCTCGCCCACCACGGCGCAGATCTTGGTGGTACCGATATCGAGTCCTACGACGATGTCCTTCACGTGCTCATTCCGGGGCCCGGACGAGGTCCCCAGCCTCCTTGAGTCTGGCCCAGGCGGCCTGGTTCGAGTAGTCCAACTCGATCCTGGCGACCCGGTGATACCGGCCGGATCGATAGACCTGGTAGAGGACGGCCTCGGCCTTTCGGAACTCCCGGCGGAGGTCCCCGTCGCCGAAGGCGATGGGCACGGCGGCATCCGCCGTGTAGACCACCATCCGGCCGTCCTTTTCGAAGTGGATCTGGGCGATGTTTCGGGCGCTGAGCACCCGTTCGCCCCGGCCCGCCATGGCGATGAGCCGAAGGGCCCGAAGCCCCTTGGACGGAAGCCGGCCCGGGCGCCCGGGATCCGCCGAAAGCCCCGAGATGAGGGGCAGGTCCGACGGATCCCCCGGCTCGAGCGCCTTGAACACCACGCCGTCGGCGTCCACCAGCCGGATCCCGTCCAGGTTGACGAGGGCCACGGGGGTCCGCTCCTCCAGGGTGAGCACCAGGCGGTCGGGAAAGACCCGCCGGACGGCCGCCCGCCGGATCCAGGGCTGGGCCTCCACGGCCCGGGCCATGGCGCCGGGGTCCAGGGCAAGAAGGTTCATCCCCGGCCTGGCGCCGCTCAGCCGGATGACCTCCGCGCGCCCGACCCGGTGGGCGCCGCGGACCTCCACGGTCTTGAGGGCCAGCGCCGGCCAGTGACCGAGGGCGGTCCAGCCGAGGTAGAGCCCCGCCAGCACCGCGGCGCAGAGCACCCCGTACGCACCCAGCCGCCGGGCCGTGCGCCCGGCCGTCCCCCGCTTCGCGGCCGCGATCCGCCGCGGCCGCCCCCTCGTGGCCTGCCGGATCCTCATGGCCGTTCTCCCGTGACCCGCATCATTCTCCCTCCTCGCTCCAGACCCGGATCTCGGGCTGGAGGAAGACCCCGGCCGCCCGCAGGGCCCGCTCCTGGATCCGTTTCATGATGGCGCGCACGTCCGCCGCCCGGGCCCCGCCCAGGTTCACGATGAAGTTGGCGTGGCGCTCGGACACCCGGGCCCCGCCCAGGGTATAGCCCTTGAAGCCCAGGGCCTCGATGAGCCGGCCCGCGGAGTCTCCCGGCGGATTCCGGAAGACGCACCCCGCGCTGGGCCGCCCCAGGGGCTGTGTCCGTGCCCGGCGGGCCATGAGGCCGCGGATGCGCCGCCGGGCCTCGTCCGGGTCGCCGGCGCCGAGTTCCACCTCCACCACCGCCGCCACAGTCCCGGGGGGGAGGTCCACGCGACGGTAGCCGGTGGCGAGGTCGCGCCGTTCCATCCAGCCGCCCCCCTCCCCCGAGACCAGGAAGACCCGGCGCACGCGGTCGAGGAAGGCCGTTCCGCCGGCCCCGGCGTTGCCGGCGAAGGCCCCGCCCACGCTCCCCGGGATCCCGGCCAGGGCCTCGAGCCCCACGAGGCCGGCCGCGAGGGAGCGGGCGATGAGCCGCGCCAGGGGCACCCCGGCCTCGGCCCGAAGGCGCCCGGCCGCCCCCGCCCCTTCCAAGCCCTGCAGCCCCGACGGGGCCAGTACCAGGTCCACCCCCCGGTCGTCCACCAGGAGGTTGCTCCCCCGGCCGAGCACCCGGAACCCGATTCCCCGCCGGCCCAGGAAGGCCACCGCCCGTTCCAGGGCCCCGCGGTCCGCCGGGCGCAGGAAGAGGCGCGCCGGCCCGCCGATCCGGAAGGTGGTGAAGGGGGCCAGTGGGACGTCCTCCCGGACCTCGAGCCCGGCGATACCCCTCAGGTCCGCCGCCAGGGCCGAGGCCCCGCCCGTCCGCTGCCGGAAGGCCTGCATCATGGGACCGCCGCCTGCGCCTTTCCCCCGAGGATCTCCACGAGCCGTTGGCCGACGGCCCCGATCCCGCCCGCTCCCAGGGTGAAGACCACGTCACCCGGCCGGAGGCGGGTGGCCGCCGCCTCGGCCAGGGCCTCGCACGAGGGGACGAACTGGACCTCCCCCGCATGCCGCTCCCGGACCCGGCGGGCGAGCCGCTCACCGCTCACCCCCACGATGGGCTCCTCGCTGGCCGGGTAGATCTCGGTGAGGAAGAGGAGGTCGGCGCCGGTGAAGGCGCCGGCGAATTCGTCCATGAGGGCGTGGGTCCGGGTGTAGCGGTGCGGCTCGAACAGCACCACCAGCCGGCGGTCGGGCCAGCAGGCCCGGGCCGCCTCGAGGGTGGCCCGGATCTCCGTGGGGTGGTGGGCGTAGTCGTCCATGACGGTGATGCCGCGGACCTCGCCGACGTGCTCGAAGCGCCGCCCCACCCCGGTGAAACCGTGGAGGCCCTGCCGGATGACCTCGAAGGGGATCTCCAGCTCGATCCCCACCGCCAGGGCCGCCAGGGCGTTTCGGACGTTGTGGAGCCCCGGCTTCCGGAGGCGGATGGATCCGAGTTCCGCCTCCTGCCACCAGGCGCTGAAGGCCACGCCGCCCGCCTCGTGCCGGATGTCGCGGGCCCGGAGGTCCGCCGCTTCGGAGGTGCCGTAGGTGATGACCCGCCGGTCCCCGCCGGGAAGGAGGTCCGCCACGTGGGGATCGTCGGCGCACAGCACCGCCAGCCCGTAGAAAGGGAGCCGGTCCAGGAACTCGGCGAAGCTCCGGCGGATGTGGTCGAGATCCCGGTAGTGGTCCAGGTGTTCCCGGTCGATGTTGGTGACCACGGCGATGCTGGGGGTCAGGCGGAGGAAGCTCCCGTCGCTCTCGTCGGCTTCGGCCACGAGGTAGTCGCCCCGGCCCCAGCAGGCGTTCCCGCCGATGCCGTTGACCTTGCCGCCGATGATCACCGTGGGATCCAGCCCCCCCTCCCGGAGCACCGCGGCCACCAGGGAGGTGGTGCTGGTCTTGCCGTGGGCGCCGGCCACGGCGATGCCGAACTTCTTGAGCCGCATGAGCCCCGCCAGCATCTCGGCCCTCGGGATCACCGGGATCTGGGCCACCCGGGCGGCCTCCACCTCGGGGTTGTCGGCCCGGACGGCCGAGGAGATCACCACCACGTCGGCCCCCAGGACGTGTTCCGGCGCATGCCCCCGGTAGACCACTGCGCCCATGCGCTCCAGGGCCCGGGTGAGCTCGGTCTGGCGGAGATCGGAGCCGCTCACCGAGTGCCCGAGGGTCAGGAGCACCCGGGCCAGTCCGCTCATGCCGATCCCCCCGATACCCACGAAATGGACGTGCTGCTTCTTATACATGGTCGTCGCCCTCCCCGTCTTCCGGCCGGTGCTCCGCCTCC
The DNA here is from genome assembly GCF_012979235.1 of Dissulfurirhabdus thermomarina. Classification (NCBI taxonomy): domain Bacteria; kingdom Pseudomonadati; phylum Thermodesulfobacteriota; class Dissulfuribacteria; order Dissulfuribacterales; family Dissulfuribacteraceae; genus Dissulfurirhabdus; species Dissulfurirhabdus thermomarina. Next base: position 56,998 of record NZ_JAATWC010000009.1, on the reverse strand, counting down.
GGCCGGGTGGTCGGCGCCCCCTCGGCCAGTTCCACGAGGGCCCCGGCGATCTCCTCCGCCGCGTTGGGCCGCCCCAGGCGGGCGGCGTTCTCGCACATCCGGTCCAGGTGCTCCGGGTTCTCCAGGAGGAAGCGGAGTTCCTCGGCCAGGGTCACCGCCCCGGTGTCCTCCTCCAGGATCACTCGGGCGGCGCCGGCCGCCGCCATCTCCCGGGCATTGGCCTCCTGGTGGCGCCCCGCCGCGAAGGGGTAGGGCACCAGGATGGCCGGCCGCCCCACCGCGGCCAGCTCCGCCAAGGTCGTGGCCCCGGCCCGGCAGAGCACCAGGTCCGCCTCGGCGTAGGCGCGGTGGATGTCCGTGATGAAGGCCTCCACCCGGTGGCTGCCCCCCGCCTCCCGGTAGCGCCGGGCGATCTCTTCGCGGTCGTCGGCGCCGGTCTGGTGGGTCACGCGGAGATCCACCCCGGAGTTCCAGAGGGAGATGACGGCGTTGCTGGCCAGGCGGTTCAGCCGCCGGGCCCCCTGGCTCCCTCCCAGCACCAGGAGCCTCATCACCCCCCGCCGGGGCCGCGGGGCCCGCCTGCGGGCCTCGAGGATGGCCCGCCGCACGGGATTCCCGGTGAGCACGGTCTTTCCGGCGGGAAAGCGATCCGCGCTCCCGGCGAAGCTGATGAAGACCCGGTTGGCGAACCGGGCAGCCAACCGGTTGGCGAGCCCCGGCACCACGTTCTGCTCGTGGATGGCGGCGGGCAGCCCGCAGAGCCGGGCGGCCAGGAGGACCGGCCCCGAGACGTAGCCGCCGACGCCGAAGACCACGTGGGGCCGGAACTCCCTGAGCCACCGCCACGCCCGCAGCACCGCGGCCGGCAGCCCCGCCACGGCCCGCACCTGCTCCACGGGGCCCACCCCCTGGAGGGGCCGCACGTCGAGGACGCGGTAGTCCCAGGGCCGATCCCGGAAGGCGTCCCGCTCCACGGGCCGGCCGGTGCCGATCCAGAGGACCTCCATGGGGCGCCGGGCCGCCAGGGCCTCCGCCACGGCGATGCCGGGGAAGACGTGCCCCCCGGTGCCGCCGCCGGTGATGGCCAGGCGAAAGACGTCGCGGGAGCCGGCCGGCATCACGCCTCCCCCCCGTCGCCCTCGCCGAGCCGGCGCACCGCCTCCTGGAAGGCGCGCCCCCGGGCGGCGTAGTTCTCGAAGAGATCGAAGCTGGCGCAGGCGGGCCCGAGAAGCACCGTGTCCCCCGGCCGCGCCATCTCGGCGGCGGCCCGGACCGCCCGCCGCATGGCCCGGAACCCGTCATCGGGTTCCCCGCCGGGGATGTAGGGGACCGTCACCACCTGGGTCACGCGCCGGAGTTCCCGGGCGAGGGCGTCCTGGTCCTCGCCCATCACCACCGCGCCGCGCAACCGGCCCCGGGCGGCCTCCGCCAGGGGCCGGTAGTCCTCCCCCTTGCCCTGGCCTCCGGCCACGAGGACCACCCCGGAGCCGAAGAATTCCAGGGCCCGCACCACCGCGGCCACGTTGGTGGCCTTGGAGTCGTCGAAGTAGTCCACGCCGTCCCTGCGCCCCACCCACTGCATCCGGTGGGCGGGAGCCCGGAAGAGGGGGATCACCTCCTGGACCGCCTCGGGCGGAGCCCCGGCCACCCGGGCGAGCAGCACCGCCGCCATGAGGTTTTCGAGGTTGTGCCGGCCCTTGAGGGTCCAGCCGGCGAGATCGTAGCGCTCTTCCCTCCCGTCGGGCCAGAGGACCCGGCAGGCGGCGCCGTCGGCGTCGGCCCAGGCCCCGGGGATGTCCTCCGCCCCGAAGCCGAAGAAGAGCCGGCGCCCCCGGCCCGTGCCGGCCCAGGGCGCGAGGAAGACGTCCCCGCGGTTGAGCACGGCCCAGTCCGTCTCGCCCTGGAGCCGGAGCAGCCGTGCCTTGCTCGCCCCGTAGGCCTCCATTCCCGGGTAGCGGTCGAGGTGGTCGGGGGCCAGGTTCAGCCAGGCCCCGGCATGGGGCGAGAAGGGCCGGAGCGGGGCCCCGGCGCCCACGGGGACGGGCCGATCCGGGCAGGTATCGAGCTGGAAGCTGCTCACCTCCACCACGGCGGTCCCCCTCCCCTCTCCCTCGCAGAGGAGATCCGCCAGGGGCACCCCGATGTTGCCCGCCACGACCCCGGCCACGCCGCCCGCCCGGAGCATGGCGCCCGCGATCTCCGTGGTGGTGGTCTTCCCGTTGGTCCCCGTCACGGCGAGGATGGGCCCCTCCCAGGCATCGGCGGCCAGGGCCAGTTCGCCCACCACCGGGACCCCGGCCCGCTTGGCGGCCTGGAGCGCCGGGAGCCGGGGCGGCACCCCGGGGGAGACCACCACCAGGTCCGCCGCCGCGAAGCGGTCGGCCTCGTGCCCGCCGCCCCGGACCTCCACCCCGGCGGCCCGGCACCAGGCCACGAACTCCCGCGGCCACTCCTCCACGGGCCTGGCGTCGGTGCAGTGGACCCGTGCCCCGCCCCGGGCCAGCCACCGGGCCGCCGCCCGGCCTGAGAGGCCGAGACCGAGGACCACGGCACGGCAGCCATGGAATCTACCGGGCTCCGGCGCGACGGCCTGTGACGTTCCCATGCCCATCATGGACACCTCAGCGCAGCTTCAGCGTGCTGATGGCCAGGAGGCCCAACAGCACGGAGACGATCCAGAACCGGACGATGACCTTGGACTCGGGCCATCCCTTCAGTTCGAAATGGTGGTGGAGCGGCGCCATCCGGAAGATGCGCCGCCCGCCGGTCATCTTGAAGAACCCCACCTGGAGCATGACGGAGCAGGCCTCCGCCACGAAGACCCCGCCCACGATGGCGAGCAGGATCTCCTGCTTGGAGAGCACCGCCACGGCCCCCAGGGCGCCCCCCATGGCCAGGGACCCCACGTCGCCCATGAAGATCTCGGCCGGGTGGGCATTGTACCAGAGGAAGCCGAGGCCGGCCCCCACCAGCGCCCCGCAGAAGACCGCCAGTTCCCCGGCCCCGGGGACGGAGGGAATCTGGAGGTAGGCGGCGAGGCTGGCGTGGCCGGCCAGATAGGCGAACAGGGTGTAGACCGCCGAGGTCACCACCACCGGGCCCGTGGCGAGCCCGTCCAGCCCGTCGGTGAGGTTGACCGCGTTGGCCGCGCCGACCACCACGAAGAAGGCGAGCACCCCGTACCAGGCGCCCAGGTCCGGCCTGAAGCCCTTGAAGAAGGGCACGCTGAGACGGGTGTCGTAGGCGCCCTCCCGGACCAGGATGACCACGGCGACCAGGAAGACCAGGGCCTGGAGGACGAGCTTCCACCTGGCCGGCAGCCCCTCGGCGTTCCGGTACCGGACCTTTCGGAGATCGTCCACCAGGCCCACCCCCGCGTTGCCGCAGAGGATGAGGAGGACGATCCAGACGTAGAGGTCGCCGAGGTTGGCCCAGAGCAGGGTCGAGGCCACCACGGCGCCCACGATGAGCAGCCCCCCCAGGCTCGGCGTCCCGGCCTTGGCATGGTGGGTGGCGGGACCGTCCTCCCGGACCACCTGGCCGAGCTGGAGGCGACGGACCCGCTCGATGAACCACGGGCCCAGGAAGAAGACCAGGAACAGGGCCGTGAGCGCCGCGTAGATGGTCCGGAAGGTGATGTACCGGAAGACGTTGAAGACCGGCCAGGTCTCGTGCAGCGGGTAGAGGAGGTGGTAGAACATCTAGCGCCCTCCCGCCCCGGCCAGGTCCCGCCGCCCCGACAAGGCCTCGGCGAGCCCTGCCGCCGCCCGCTCGAGCCCCATGCCCCGGGACCCCTTGACGAGGACGAAGCCGCCCTCCGGGCAGAGGCCCGCCGCGTGCGCCGGCAACCACTCGAGGAGGGCCTCGGTGCTCTCGAGGGCGGTGCAGGGCATCCCCCCGGCACCCCGCGCCACCCGGTCGGCGAACTCCCCCACCGCCACGAGGTGCGAGAGGCCGGCGGCGGCCGCCGCGGCCCCGAGGGCCTCGTGGTAGGCGGCCGCCTCCGCCCCCAGCTCGAACATGGTGCCGAGGATGGCCACCCGCGGCCGGTCCCCGGCCCACCGGGCCAGGGTCTCGAGGGCCGCCCGCATGGAGGCGGGGTTGGCGTTGTAGGTGTCGTCCAGGAGCCGGCGGCCGCCGGGCAGCGGCGCCAGCCGCAGCCGCCCCGGGGCCGGGGCCGCCGCCTCGAGGGCCGCCCGGATCTCGGCCGCGGGCACGCCGACCGCCAGCCCCGCTGCGGCCGCCGCCAGGGCGTTGGCCACGTTGACGACCCCCACGAGACGCAGGCGGCATTCCAGCACCGTCCCCGCCAGGTCGAAGACCGCCAGGGTCCCGTCCTTCCGGGGCTCCCAGCGGCGGCACCGCGCCTCCGCCCCGGCCGCCCCCGCCAGCGACCAGGTGACGCGCCGGCAGGCCAATCCCTCTGCCGCCGCCCGCACCCGGGGGTCGTCGAGGTTGACCACGGCCACGCCGGAGGCCGGGAGAGCGGCGAAGAGGGCCGCCTTCTCCGCCGCGACGCCTTCGATGTCCCCGAGGCCCTCGAGGTGGACGGGTTGCACCGTGGTGACGAGCCCGGCCTCGGGCCCGGCGATCTCGCACAGTCGCCGGATCTCCCCCGGCTGGTTCATCCCCATCTCGAGGACGGCCCAGCGGTCTTCGGGCCGGGCCCCGAGCAGGGTCAGCGGAAGACCGATCAGATTGTTGAAGTTGCCCCGGGTGGCCACGGTCGGCCACCGCCGGCCGAGCACCGCCGCCACGAGGTCCTTCGTGGTGGTCTTGCCGCAGCTGCCGGTCACGCCGAAGACCCGGAGGCCGATCCGGCGCCGGTGCCAGGCCGCAAAATCGCCCAGGGCCCGGAGGGTATCCGCCACGCGGATGATGACGTTCCGGCTGGCGCCCCCGGGGAGCGGCCCGGGATGGGCGCCGCAGGCGTCCTGCTGGACCACGGCGCCGGCGGCCCCCCGGCGGAGGGCCTCGCCGACGAACTCGTGCCCGTCGAACCTCGGGCCCTTGAGCGCCCAGAAGAGTTCCCCGGGAGCGATCCGGCGCGAATCGGTGGAGACGCCCGCCACCCAGGCATCCGGCCCGCCGCCGCAGAGGCGCCCCCCGGTGGCCGCGGCCACGTCCCCGGCGCTCCAGCCCATATGGCCCCGCTCCCCGCGCTCTGCCATGGTTTACACCGCCCGCCGGAGGCCGCCCGCCCGGAGGGCCTCCGCCAGCTCGAGCCGGTCATCGAAGAACCGGCGTTCCGTGCCCACGATCTGGCAGGTCTCGTGCCCCTTCCCCGCCACCAGGAGGCAGTCGCCCGCCTCCAGCCGGGCCGCGGCCCAGCGAATGGCCTCCCGCCGGTCGGGAATCACCCGGACGTTCGGTGCGCCCCCCTCCAGGCCGTCGGTCATCTGCCGGAGGATCTCCGCGGGGTCCTCGGTGCGGGGATTGTCGGAGGTGAACACGGCCAGATCCGCCAAACGGGCCGCCGTGCGCGCCATGACCGGCCGCTTGGAGGGATCCCGATCACCGCCGCAGCCCACCACGCAGACGAGCCGCCGGGGCCCCAGCTCCCGGAGGGCGGCGAGGACGCTCTCGAGGGCGTCCGGCGTGTGGGCGTAGTCCACCAGGGCCAGCCGCCCGGGCCCCGCGTCCACCCGCTCGAGGCGGCCCGGCACCCCGCCCATGGCGCCGATCCCCTCCGCCACCGCCGCCACCGGCACCCCGAGGGCCACGGCGGCGGCCGCGGCGGCGAGGAGGTTCGAGAGGTTGAACCGGCCCACCAGGGGACTGGCGATCTCCACGCGGCCCGCCGGGGTCGCGATCTCCGCCGAGATCCCACCGGCGTCGCACCGCCAGGCCAGGGGCCGGACCATGGCTTCCTCGCAGAGTCCGAAGCTGATTCCCCGGCGGGAAAGATCCGCCCAGAGTCCGGCGCCGAAGGGGTCGTCCACGTTCACCACGGCGGTGCCCGGGCGGTGCGCATGGAAGAGCCGCGCCTTGGCCGCCCCGTAGGCCGCCATGTCGCCATGGTAGTCCAGGTGGTCGTGGCTCAGGTTGGTGAACACCGCCGCATCGAAGGCACAGCCGGCCACCCGGTCCTGGTCGAGGGCGTGGGACGAAACCTCCATGGCCACGGCCCGCGCCCCCTTGGCCGCCATCTCCGCCAGCGTCTGGTGCAGCCGGACCACGTCCGGGGTGGTCATGTCCGAGGGCTCGGAGACGGCACCGAACCGGCGGGTCACGGTACCGATGACGCCGCAGGGGATGCCCGCGGCATCGAGGATCGCGGCCACCAGGTGGGTGACGGTGGTCTTCCCGTTGGTGCCGGTGACCCCCACCAGCCGGAGCCGGCGGCCGGGACCGCCGTAGAAGGCGTCCGCGACCCGCCCGGCAAATCGCCGCGCATCAAGGACCCGCACCACCGGCACCGGCGCGGCGGCCTCGAACCCCTCGGGGAAGGCGTCGCCGTCGCCGGCCACCGCGGCGGCGCCGCGACGGAGTGCCTCAGGGACGAAGCACCCCCCGTGGCTCCGCGTGCCGGGCAAAGCCACGAAGAGGTCCCCGGGGCCCACGCGCCGGGAGTCGATGGCCACCCCCCGGATCGGGACGTCCGGGTCACCGCTGACGCGGACCTCCTCCGGCGGTGCCAGCCGGTCCAGGAGCACGCGGAGCGTGACGCTCATCGCCCCCCCTCCCCGCCGACCAGGCGGCAGACGCGGACCCCCTCCAGGGGGGCGCCCGGCCGGGGGGCCTGGTCCGCGATCCGGCCCCGGCCTTCGATCCGGATCTGGAGTCGGGTGGATTGGAGCATGCGCAGGGCCACGCGGAAGGACTTCCCCCTGAGGTCGGGCATCCGCCGCGGCGCGGCGGCGGGCGGCCCATTCGCCCCTCCGGTGGCGGAGAGGGTTTCGTCCGCCGGAAGTTCTGCGGCGTAGCGGGCTATTCTACCCAGTTCCGGCCATGGCGGCAAAAGGGCCTCCGAGGCCGGGGCGATCCCGTCCAGCACCATCACGTAGGCCACCCTGGGGGCTCCGGGGGGCCAGCATCCCAAGAGCGACAGGCGCCAGGTGTCCCGGCGCGAGGTGCCGCGGATCCCCTCCCGCACCCGGGCACCGAGGACCATGCCGCCCCGGTCCGCAAAGAGCCCCGCCAGGGGACGCACCACCTCGCCGGGGACCCGGGCGGGGGCGTCCGGGGTCTCCGCCGCGATTCTCGGCCGGTGGAGGACGCCCCCGTCCAGGAGGGCCGAGAAGGCCGCGAGCATCTGGAGGGGCGAGACCCGGACCCCGGTCTTGTCCAGGGGCAGGTCCGCCTCCGCCGCCAGGGCGGGCAGCGCCCCGGTCTCCTCGCCCGGGAGATCCACCCCCGTGGCCTGTCCCAGCCGGAAGCGCCACAGGGTCTCCAAGGCCTTCGCCCCGATCCCCAGGCGCCGCAGGGCGGAGCCGGACCACGGCCCCCAGACCCGCACGTCGGGGCCGAGGGGCCGCCAGGCCCAGGCCGCCAGGTCGGCGGGGGCGGCCCCGCCCGAGGCCCAGGCCAGGGCGGCCAGGAGCCCGGCCGGTTCCACGTCGGCCCGGAGCGACCGGTTGCCCAACCGCTCGCGGTCGGTCGCGTAGAATCGGGCGGGGTCCCAGGCCGGCCAGTTGGCCATGGCGGAGACCGCCCCGCTCCGGACGTCCATCACCACGAAACACCCCCGCCCGGCGCCCAGGCCGGCCGAGACCCGCCGGAGCACCCGCTCCGTCTGGATCTGGAGGCCGATGTCCAGGTTGAGGGCGATCGGCCGATCCCCGCCCGCCCGGGCGGTGTCCAGGAGGTATTCCACGCCGTCGAGCCCCCGACCCTCGGGCGAGACGTAGCCGAGAACCGCGCAGGCCGCCTCCCCGTAGGGATACACCCGGCGCCAGGCCTCCACGAGGTCCACCCCGCCGCCGAGACCGCGGAGCCCCTGGAGCCGCCCCCCCCGCACCTCCTCGTCCAGGCACACGGGGCCCGTGCCGGCGAGCAACTCGCGGGAGAGCTCGGTGGGATCGAGGCCGAGCAGCGCCGCCACGCGCCCGATCCGGCCGGGATCACCGGCGAGGTCCTCCGCCCGGAGCCGGGCGCGGAACACCGGGCGGCTGGCGGCCAAGATCACGCCGCCCCGGTCGAGGATCTCGCCCCGGGCGAAGGGGGCGCCTTCACCGGCGCAGGCCGTCCACCGGGTCGCCGCGGGGACCGGCCCCGTGCCGACCTCCCGGGGGCGGGCCACCACGGCCAGGACGGAATCCAGGGCGAGGGCGGCCGCCACCAGGACGCAGGCCGCCCCTCCCCAGAAGGTCCATCCCCGAGCCGAAGGCCACTGCATCCGGCAGCCGCTCCCTCACCGGACCCGGATCCGGTAGACCTGCTCCCGGGTGGGGGGATGGAGCCCCATGGAACGCCCCAGGGCCTCGAGCCGCCCGGTCTTGAGGAGGGCGTCCCGCCGCTCGGCCAGTCGGGCCTTCTGGACCTCGAGTTCCGCTGCGGCCCGGCTCAGGGCAGCGATGTCGCGCCCCACCATGCGGATCTCGTAACTGGTCCAGGCGCCCAGCGCCACCGCCACCAGGACCACCACGGCGACCACCCCTTCCCGGAGGGTGAGCGCCCGCTCACGCCGGCCAGCGCCCGCCGCCCGCCCGGCGGCGACCACCCGGCCGCGGGGGCGTTGCGGCATCCGCAAGACGGCTGCTCTGCTCGTCATGATCGACCTCCTTGCCGTCCCCGACCGGGGATGTCCGCGGGAGCCCCGGCCGCCCTTCCCCGGCGGCCGGCCGCGTCCCTTCGTGCCGCCACCCGGAGCTTGGCGCTCCGGGCCCTCGGGTTGACCGCCACCTCCGCCGTCGAGGGCGTCACCGGCCGGCGGGTGATCACCGCCAGCCGAACGTCCTCCCGGAATGCGTGCTTCACCATGCGATCCTCCAGGGAGTGGAAGGAGATGACGCACAGCCGTCCCCCCGGCAGCAGGCAGGACGGCAAGACGTCCAGGGCCTCCTTCAATGCGTCGAGTTCCCGGTTCACGGCGATCCGCAGGGCCTGGAAGGTCCGTGTGGCCGGGTGGATCCGGCGCGTCCGGTACCGGGCCGGGATGGCCGAGGTCACCACGCCGGCCAGCTCGGCGGAGGTCCGGATGGGCGTCTTCTGCCTGGCCCGGACGATGGCCGCGGCGATCCGCCGGGCCCAGCGTTCCTCCCCGTAGACGCGGATCACCTCCGCCAGCCCTTCCGCCGGCAGCCGGTTCACCATCTCGGCGGCGGTGATCCCCTCGCTCTCGTCCATCCGCATGTCCAGGGGCTCGTCCCGGGAGAAGGCGAACCCCCGGCCGCTGTGTTCCAGCTGGTGGGACGAGATGCCGAGGTCCAGGAGGATGCCGTGGACCCCCTTGAGCCCCTGGACCGCCAGGACGTCCGGCAGCGCCGCGAAGGTGTTGTGGACGAGGGTGAGCCGGTCGGCGAAGGGGGCCAGCCGCGCCGCCGCCAGGTCCAGGGCCGAGGCGTCCCGGTCGAGCCCGATGACCCGGCCCACCCCGGCGGGATGGCGGAGGAGCGCCTCGGCATGCCCGCCGAGGCCCACGGTCCCGTCCACGTAGACCCCGCCCGTGACCGGCGCCAGCCCCTCCAGGACCTCGGAGACCAGGACCGGCACGTGGCCGACGTCCTCAGCCCTCCGGGAACCCGCCGATGTTGGCCACAACGCTGCTGTACTGGTCAAAGTTTTCCCTCGCCTTGCTGAGTTCCGCCTCCAGCCGTTCCCGGCTCCAGATCTCGAAGTAGGTGAGCATCCCGGAGAGGACGACCTCCTTCTGGAACCCGGCCTCGTCCCTCAGGGCCGGGGGGATGAGAATCCGGCCCTGGCCGTCCAGGGGGCACTCGACGGCCGCGGCCAGGAAATAACGCTGGAAGGCAAGGACTTCCGGGCGGGCGAGGCGGTAGCGGCTGAACTGCTCCTCGAGCACCCGCCATTCCTCGTAGGGATAGGCCGCCAGGCAACCGGGCAGGTTGGTGACGATGAGGCGGCCGTCGTACTTGGCCTTCAGGACGTCGCGGAAACGCGCGGGGATGCTGAGGCGCCCCTTTGCGTCCAGGCTATGGGTGGAACGCCCTCTGAACAAGACCCCTCCCTGAAGGCAAGGGGGGCAAGGGCCGGCATCCGCCGGTTCGGCTCGGATCGGGCGCGGCGGGGGATGCCCCCTTTCCCCCACTTTGCCCCACTGCGGACCACTATAGAAGAGAAAAAGGCTCCGTGTCAAGTATCGATCTTGAAATTGGTTGCATTTTTAAATGGATAAATCCCTCGACCGAGTGGGACGAACCTGGAGGCCCGGGCGGGGCGGAGAGATTGAAACCGCGGCGGGGCGGCAGGCGGCCGGCCGGGGACGCCGGCGGGGAACACGTGGTGGGCGAAAGTGGGAGAGAAGCGGGGGCCCTCGGGGTCAGCGGCGGCGACGGCGGTGGCGCTGGTAGCGGTCCACCGCCCGGTTGTGCTCGGCCAGCGTCCGGGAGAAGTGGTGGCTGCCGTCGTTCTTGGCCACGAAGTAGAGGTAGTTGGTCTTGGCGGGGTAGAGGACCGCCCGGATGGACTCCCGCCCGGGGTTGGAGATGGGACCCGCCGGCAGCCCGGAAACCACGTAGGTATTGTAGGGCGTCCCCCGGCGGAGGTCCGCCTTGCGGAGCCGGCGCTTCCGCACGGAGGACTCCACCAGGATCCCGTAGTAGACGGTGGGATCGGCCTGGAGGGGCATGCCCCTGCGGAGGCGGTTCAGGAAGACCCCCGCGATGAGCGGCCGTTCGCCGGGGAGGCTGGTCTCCTTCTCCACGATGGAGGCAAGGATCACCACGTCGTGGGTGTCCATGCCCATCTCGAGGGCCCGCTGGTCGAAGCCCTCCCGGGTCCACGTCTCCCAGAACCGGCGGACGAAGTGCCGCACCAGCTCCCGGGCGGACATCCCCCTGGAGAGGTAGTAGGTGTCGGGGTAGAGGTACCCCTCGGCCGAGGGACCGGGGATCCCGAGCCGGCGAAGCAGCAACTCGTCCTCGCAGGCCTCGACGAAGTCGGCCGGGTCCACCAGGCCCGCCCGGTGAAGGAGATCGGCCACCTGGAAGAGATTGTAACCCTCCGGGATCGTGATAACATGCTGGAGCACACGGCCCTCGACGAGGTCCGAGAGGATCCGGCGGGGTGTCTGGCTGGGGAAGAACCGGTACTCGCCGGCCTGGACCTTGTCGAGGACGCCCCACTGCCAGGCCAGCACGGTGAAGGCGTAGCGGGAGCGGATGAGCCCCCGGTTCTCGAGTTCCCGGGCCACCTCGGAGAAGGCCGCCCCGGGGGGCACCACCACCACCTGGCCCGGCCCCGAAGAGGCCACGGGCCGCATCCAGCCCTGCCACACGCGCCACCCCTGGAACCCCACCAGGAAGACGCCGTAGAGGAGGAGCAGCCAGCAGAGTCCGCGGAAGTTGGGTATGAGGCCGATTCGATCCAGCGGTCGCTTGTCCATGGGTGATGCCAGCCCTATATACCTATCGGTCGGATCCGGACCGTCTTGATACCCGGCCGGGGCGTCCCCGCGACGCCGGTCTCCACGGGGGATCTACCATGAACCGCCTCCGGAAGGAACTCAACCGCCTCGTGGGCACCGCCGTCCATCGCTACCGACTCCTCGAGCCGGGCGACCGGATCGCGGTGGCGGTCTCCGGCGGCTCCGACAGCCTGCTCGCCCTGTGGTTTCTCCGCCGCTGGCGGGAGAAGGCCCCCATCCGCTTCTCCCTCCTCCCCGTCCACCTGGACATGGGCTTCGCGGGGGCGGACACCGGGGCCCTCCGCGCCCACCTCGCGGCCGAAGGCGGCTTCCACATGGAGGAGACCGACTACGGGCCCAGGGCCCACGGCCCCGAAAACCGTGAAAAGAGCCCGTGCTTCCTCTGCGCCCGGCTCCGCCGCAAACGCCTCTTCGAGCTGGCCCACCGCCTCGGCTGCAACAAGCTCGCCCTGGGGCACAACCAGGACGACATCCTGCACACCTTCTTCTTGAACATGCTCTTCGGCGGAGAGCTGAGCACCCTGGTGCCGAGGGTGGACATGTTCGGCGGCCGCCTGGCCCTCATCCGGCCCCTGGCGCTGGCGGACAAGGCACGAATCGATCGCCTGGCCCGAGAACTCGGGCTGCCCGTGGTCCCGAACCCCTGCCCGTCGGCGGGCAAGACCCGGCGCGAGGAGGTCCGGCGCCTCCTGGACGGCCTCTTTCGGCGCGACCCCCGCATCCGGGGAAACCTCTTCCACGCCCTCTCCAACGTGCGCCCGGACTACCTCCTCTGAGCGGCCGCCACCGGGGAGATGGCGCCGTTCATCCCGCCCCGCCCGCCAGCATCTCCTCGATGGGCCCGGTGAGGTCGCGGGGGCCGTCCAGGGGCCGGCCGGCGGCGTCCACCAGGCGTCCCCCGGCCAGGGCCACCTCCCCGGCGGCGAAGGCCCGGAGCGTCTGGACGATGAGGGGGAGTTCCCTCCGGACGCCCTCCCGCCGGACGGCCGCGAAGAGGGGCTCGGCCTCCCCCTGCGAGGCCTGGATCTCCGAAAGGTCCGCGCTGCGGCGCTTGTCCCGGTAGGCCGTCCAGAGGGCATCCCAGGCCCCGCCGGTGATGGGGAAACGGCAAAAGGTCACGGGCGGCCCCTGGTCCAGTTCCGGGGTGACGAGATGCATCATCACCCCCGTCTCCGCGGCGCCGGCCTCGAGCAACTGCCAGATCACCTCCTGCCACGTCCCGGCCGGCCCCCCGGGGGCGGCGGGATGGAGGTTGATCACGGGCAGGGACCGGCAGACCTCGGCGCTCACCACCCACATGTACCCGGCCAGGACCACCAGGTCCGCCGTGAAGCCGGAAAGGCGCGCGAGAACCTCCCGGTGATAGGCCGTGCGCCAGGCCTCCCGATCCGCGGCCCGGAGCTCCGGTCGGAAGCGGGCCGCGGAGCAGGTCACCACCGGGACCCCGGCGGCCTCCGCCTCCCGGATCACGGCGTCGCTCGGGGCCGACTCCCCCGCCTCGCGGGAGCAGAAGAGGTAGCCGAAGGCCCCCGGGATCGTACCGTCCGCCATGGCCGAGCGCACCGCCCGGAAGAGGTCCAGCGCCGCCCGGTCGCGCCCCGTGGTCCACCATCCCGCCTGCCACATGGCCCTGCCTCCTTTCCTCTACGCCCCGGCCGCTCCCAGCCAGGAACGCCCGTAGCCCGCCAGGGAACGGGCGGCGAGCCGCGCCCCCTCCTCCAGCGCCGCCGCCGCGCTCCACCCGGACAGGAGGCCGTGCAGAACCCCCGCGGCGAAGGCGTCCCCGGCCCCCGTGTTGTCCACCACCTCCCGCACCGGCACCGCCGGCACCTCGAGGGCCGCCTCCCTCGAGACGAAGGCGGCCCCCGCCCGCCCCCGCTTGAGCACCACCGCCGGCAGGGGGAACCCCGGCGGGGCCTCGGCCGGGGCCAGCATCCCGAGCAGGGTCGAGGCGGCCGCCCGTCCCCCGCCGCCGGCGAGCATCGCCGCCTCCTGCTCCGTGACGAAGAGGAGGTGGGTCCGCCGAAGCCAGGGCTCCATGACCGCCGCCCCCAGCCGGGCATAGACCTCCCCCGGGTCGAATGAGACCCATCCGGCGGGCGGCCGGTCCCGGAGGAGCCGTTCCTGGAAACGCCGGCCCGCCTCCGGGACCAGGGAACTCAGGTGGAGAAGCCGCGCCGGGGGCGTTTCCGGGGAGAGATCCGGCACCGGCCAGTCGTCGCCGGGGACGAGGTAAAGGGCCCGGTCGCGGCGCCCGGCATCGAGGACCACGATGCAGAGGGGACTCCGGCCGCGGCGGCGGACCCCCGTGCAGTCCACGCCGGACATGGACTCGAGGACGGCCGCCCCCTCCGCATCCGACCCCACCCCGCCGAGGAAGGCGGTCCGCCAGCCCATCCGGGAGAGGATCCACGTGGCGTTGGCGGCGGAACCGCCGCCGCCCGAGGCGCGCAGGCGCCCTGCCCGGCGAAGGTGCGACAGGAGGCGGCGGGCCTCGTCGGGGGTCCCCACCTTCTCGCCGCCCGGGACGAGGTCGAACCCCAGGGACCGGAGGCCCTCCAGGTCCGCCACCTCGTAGAAGAGGTCGAGGTTGAGGGCGCCGCACCCGAGCACGTCGATCATGGGTGATGGCCTCGCAAAAAGTCGGATCTTGGCAATCTTACCATAGCTAACTTATTGAAAACATTATGTATCAATTTTGTAATTTTGACTTCTTGCGAGACCATCCCGAGTGGATGTCTAGGCAAAAATCGCCAGATGCAAGGCGCGAGGATGTCGAGGAATGAGGCGGAGTTGAGCGCCGCCGCAATGACGAGAACATCCGAAGCACCGCCCCAGCCCGCGACCTTTTGCGACGCCGTCATGGGCGGATCTTAGAAGAAGTCGTCCCACCGGACAAGGACGGCCGCCGCTTGACGCCCGGCCGGGCGCCATGCCATTCTTCTGGCATGGAACACCGGGTGAGAGATCCCGCCGTCCGCGAGGCCCTGGCGGACCTCGGCGGCTGGTTCAGGTACCTGAAGGGCCTCGGCCTCGACGCCCTGCCCCGGAGCGAGGCCCTCGACCGGTTCCTCGCCCCCCGGCCGGCGCAGCGCCCCGGCGTGCCGGAGGCCGAGGCCGGCCCCGCCCCTCCGGACCTCGCCGCGGCCGGGACCCTCGCCGAGGTCCGCGCCCGGCTGGGCGACTGCCGCCGCTGCCCCCTGCACCAGGGCCGCCGCCACCTCGTCTTCGGTCACGGCGCCGAGGACGCCACCTTCATGGTGGTGGGCGAGGCCCCGGGCCAGGAGGAAGACCGCCGGGGGCTGCCCTTCGTGGGCGCCGCCGGCGAACTCCTCACCAAGATGCTCCGGGCCATCGGCTTCGGCCGCGACGCGGTCTACATCGCCAACGTCCTCAAGTGCCGGCCGCCCGGAAACCGCACCCCGGAGCCCGCCGAGATCGCCCGATGCCTGCCCTTCCTCCACGCCCAGATCCGGGTCGTCCGCCCCCGGTGCATCCTGGCCCTGGGCCGGGTGGCGGCCCAGGCCCTCACCGGCAGCAACGCCCCCATCCGGGACCTCCGCGGGCGAATCCACCGCCTGGGCGACGCGGACCTCGTGGCCACCTACCACCCCTCCTACCTCCTCCGCCTGTCGGGGGAGCGACAGAAGGCCGCCAAGCGCGAGGCCTGGCACGACCTCCAACTCATCAAGGCGCGCCATGACTCCGCGGAACCGTAACGGGCGGCGGCCCGGCGCGGGCCGCCTGGCCCTCGCCCTCGTCCTCCTCCTCCTGGGCCTCGCGGCCGCGGCGGGGGCCGCGACACCGCCGCCCGCCCCCCACCCGGTCTTCCTGGTCCGACTCGAGGGCACCATCAACCCGGGGACGGCCCTCTACCTCCGGCGGGCCCTCCGCGAGGCGGCCGCCGCCCGGGCCGCCTGCCTGGTGGTGGAACTCGACACCCCGGGCGGGCTCGTGGCCTCCCTCCGTTCCATGGTGCAAGACGTCATGGCCTCCCCCGTCCCCGTGGTGGTCTACGTCGCCCCGGCCGGGGCCCGGGCGGCCTCCGCCGGGGCCCTCCTCACCCTGGCGGCCCACGTGGCGGCCATGGCCCCCGGCACCAACATCGGGGCCGCCCACCCGGTGGAGCTCGGCCGGGGCGCCAAGGACGAGACCCTGTCGGCCAAGGCCGAGAACGACCTCGCCGCCATGGCCCGCAGCGTGGCCGGGGAGCGGGGGCGGAACGTGGAATGGGCCGAGAAGGCGGTCCGGGAAAGCGTCTCGGCCACGGCCCGGGAGGCCCTCCGCCTGGGGGTGGTGGATCTCCTGGCCCGCGACCGGGCCGAGCTCCTCGAACGGCTCCACGGGCGCCGCGTCACCGCGGGCGGCTCCCCGAGGGTGATCGAGACCCGGGACGCCGAGGTCCGGGTGGTCCGGGAGGGGCTCCGGGAACGCCTCCTCCGCGCCATCGCCGACCCGAACGTGGCCTACATCCTCATGATGATCGGGATGGTGGGGCTCTACTTCGAGCTCGCCCACCCGGGGGTGATCCTGCCGGGGACCATCGGCGCCATCTCGCTGCTGCTCGGTCTCTACGCCCTCCAGGCGCTGCCGGTCAACACCATCGGGCTCCTCCTCATCCTGCTGGCCATGGGGCTCTTCGTGCTGGAGATCCTGGTGACGAGCTACGGCATCCTCGGCTTCGGGGGCGTGGTCGCCCTGATCCTCGGCTCGCTCCTCCTCTTCGACACCCCGGAGACCGGGGTCGCCGTGGCCGCCGCGGTGCTCTGGCCCACGGTGCTCCTGGCCGCGGCGGCGATCTCCACCGTGGTCTACCTGGTGGTCCGGGTCCGGATCCGCCGGCCGGAGACCGGCCTCCCCGCCCTGGTGGGGGCCCGGGGGACCGCCCGGGAGGCGGTGGACGCCCGCTCGGGCCGCGTCTTCCTCCACGGGGAATACTGGAACGCCCGGAGCCCCGTCCCCATCCCGCCGGGCCGGGAGGTCGTGGTGGAGCGGGTGGAGGGACTCACGCTCCACGTGGTCCCGGCCGATGAACACCGGGGGAAAGACGCCCCCGAAGACGCCTAAGGAGGCACGACATGCCGATGCTGCCCACCCTCATCACCGTCCTGATCCTCGTCGGCGCCGTGGGCGCCATGGTGCTGAAGGTCCTGAACGAATACGAGCGGGGTGTCATCCTCCGCCTCGGCCGCCTCCTCCGGGCCAAGGGCCCCGGGCTCATCATCCTGATCCCCGGCATCGACAAAATGGTCAAGGTGGATCTGCGGACCGTGACCCTGGACGTCCCCCCGCAGGACGTCATCACCCGGGACAACGTCTCGGTGAAGGTGAGCGCCGTGGTCTACTTCCGGGTGCTCGACCCGGTGCGGGCCGTGATCGAGGTGGAGAACTACTTCTTCGCCACCTCCCAGCTGGCCCAGACCACGCTCCGGAGCGTCTGCGGCCAGGCGGAACTCGACCAGCTCCTCTCCGAGCGGGAGGAGATCAACCTGCGCATCCAGGGCATCCTCGACCAGGACACGGAGCCCTGGGGCGTCAAGGTGAGTAAGGTGGAGGTCAAGGAGATCGACCTCCCGGTGGAGATGAAGCGGGCCATGGCCAAGCAGGCCGAGGCCGAGCGCGAACGCCGCTCCAAGATCATCAACGCCGAGGGGGAATACCAGGCCGCCGAGAAACTCGCCGAGGCCGCGGCCATCATCCACCGGGCCCCGGCGGCGCTCCAGCTCCGCTACCTCCAGACCCTCCGGGAGGTGGCGGCCGAGAACAACTCCACCACCCTCTTCCCCATTCCCATCGACCTCTTCAAGCCCTTCCTGGAAGGCGGCGCGGGCGGCCCGAAGGGCCCCGAGGCCCCCTGAGCCCCGGCCGGGAAAGACGACACGGAGACTTCGCCATGGAAAGTCCCAGAACCGGACTGCTCGAGATCGACTGGAAGAGCGAGGAGCTTCCCACCCTCCCCGCCGTGGCGCACCGGCTCATGGCCCTCGCCTCCGGGGAGGAGGCCTCGGCCGCCGAGCTCACGGAGATCCTGGGCCAGGATCCCTCCCTGACCCTGAAGATCCTGCGGGCGGCCAACAGCGCCCTCTTCGCCCTGAGCGTGGAGGTGACCTCGGTGCGCCAGGCCGTGGTCTTCCTGGGCATGGACGAGGTCCGCCGCATCGCCCTCGGCTCCGTGCTGGCCGAGCGCTTCCTCACCGTGGGGCCCGAGATGCGGCCCCATGCCGAGGCCCTCTGGCGCCACAGCCTGGCCGCCGCCGTCCTGGCCCGGGAACTTCGGGGCGAGGCCGACGACCCGGTCCTCGACCGCTACACTCTGGCCCTGCTCCACGACATGGGGTGGCTCGTGGCGCTGGCCCAGGCCCCGGAGGTCTACCGGGGTATCGCCGCCGAGGCGGGCGGGGCCGACACCGCCGGAGAGACGGCCTGGGGCGTGGATCACCGGCTCTGGGGCGCCCGGCTCGCCGAGACCTGGGGCCTGCCGGAACCCTTCCAGGTGGTGGCCTTCCACCACCATGCCCCCCTGGAGGACTTCGACCCCCCGGGCTACATCCTGGACGTGGCCCTGGCGGACCACCTCGCCTTGGACCTCGGCTTCGGCCCGGGGGTGGAGACCCCGGGCCCTTTGCCGGAGGGGTTCCTGGAGGTCCTGGGCATGCCGCCGGACGACTTCGAGGCCCTCCGGGAACGGGCCCGGGACCTGGCGCCCCGGATCGAGGAGCACTGGCGGCTCTTCCAGGCCTGAGCCCGAAGCCCCCGCGGCGGTCAGGCCTCCGGCCGGCCGCCGTTTCCGGCGCCCACCAGGGAAAGGCCCCGGGCCATGTAGTGGAGCCCGGAGGCCACCGTGACGGCGGCCGTCGCCCAGAAGACCGCCGGGAGCCACCGTTCCGCCCCGGCAAGCCACGCCCCGGCAAGCACCAGGAAGACGGTGAAGAGCTGGCAGAAGGTGGTCACCTTTCCCAGGAACGACGGCCGGATCTCCACGCCGCCCAGGATCAGGAAGAGCACCCCCACGCCGAGCAGGATGATCACGTCGCGGCTGATGACGATCACCGCCAGCCAGCCGGGCAGCCGCCCGATCACCGCCAGGGTGACGCAGGCGCTCATGAGGAGCAGCTTGTCGGCGATGGGATCGAGGACGGCGCCGAGCCGGGTCTTCTGGCGAAGCCACCGAGCCAGGAAGCCGTCCAAGGCGTCGGTGAACCCCGCCGCCGCGAAGATGGCCAGCGCCTCGGCCATCCGCCGCTCGATGAGGCAGATGACCAGGAGGGGGACGAGCAGGATGCGGAGGAGGGTGAGGAGGTTCGGGAGATTCACGGCCCCTCCCCGCCCGAGAGGTAGGCCCACGGCGACACCGCCCGGGCCGCCGCATCGGGGTGGACCCACCGCCAGACCGGCTCGCCCCGGAACCACGTCAGCTGGCGCCGCGCGTAGCGGCGGGTGTCGCGCTTCATCTCCGCCACCGCCTGCTCCCAGTTCCGCTCCCCCCGGAGGTACCGGATCATATGCCGGTACCCCAGCGACTGCAAGGGACCGAGGTCCGGGCGGTATCCCCGGGCCAGGAGCGCCCGGGTCTCATCCAGGAGTCCCTCGGCGATCATCTGGTCCACCCGCCGGTCGATCCGCGCGTCCAGCTCCTGTCGCGGCCGGATGAGCCCGAAGATGCGGTACGGGAGGGCGGCGGGCCGCCCCCGGGCCCGCGCGTGGTGGGCGGAGAGGGGCGACCGTGTGAGCGCGTACACCTCCAGGGCCCGGATCACCCGGACGAGGTCGTTGGGTGCGATGCGCGCCGCGGCCGCCGGGTCCACATCCCGGAGCCAGCCGTGGAGCGCCGCCGTCCCGAAGCGCTCCCCCGCCCGGCGCAGCTGGGCCCGAAGGGCCGGGTGCCGGCCCGGGCACGGCGCCAGCCCCCGGAGCAGGGCCCGGAGGTAGAGCCCCGTCCCCCCCACGAGGAGCACGTTCCGCCCCCGGGCCCGCACCGCCCGGATGACCCCGGCGGCCCGCCGGGCGAAATCGGCGGCATCGAAGGGCTCGTCGGGGTCCGCCACGTCGATGAGGTGATGCGGCACCTCGGCCCGCTCGGCGGCGGTGGGCTTGGCGGAGCCCACGTCCAGCCCCCGGTAGACCTGGACGGAGTCCACGCTCACGATCTCCGCGTGGAGTTCGCGGGCCAGCCGGAGGGAGAGGGCGGTCTTGCCCACGGCGGTGGGGCCCACGAGGGCCACCAGCGGAAAGGGCGCGGGGCGCGGGGGCACGTCCGGAAGCCTCCCCGGGTCAGGTCCGGCCGAACCCGCGGCGGATCTCGGCCAGGGTCACGGTCCAGGCCACGGGCCGCCCGTGCGGACAATGGCGGACCTCCGCCGCCGCCAGCTCCCGCAGGAGGCTCTCCATCTCCTCCGGGGCCAGCTCCTGGTCGGCGCGGACGGCGGCATGGCAGGCCAGGGTGGCCGCCAGGCCGTGGAGCAGCGCCTCGGCGGGCTCGGCGGCCGGCGAAAGGGCCCGGTCGAGGATCTCCACCAGTGCCCGGGGGGCGCCCCCGTGCCCGGCCAGGAACGAGGGCACCGCCCGGACGGCCACCTGGTCGTGGCCGAAGGGCTCGGCGTCGATCCCCAGCCGCTCGAGGACCGCCCGCCGCTCCGGGAGGCGGGCCACATCGGCCGGCGGGCGCTCGAAGACCTCCGGGACGAGGAGCGCCTGTGAGGCGACCCCGCCGCCCCCGGCCAGCCGCTCCAGGAACCGCCTGAAGAGCAGGCCCTCGTGGGCGGCGTGCTGGTCCACCAGGACGAGCCCCTCCGGCCCCTCGGCGAGGATGTAGGTGCGGGCGAGCTGCCCGATGAGCCGGAGCCCGCCCGGCGAAACGCCGGGGACGGGGCCCCGGGGCTCCTCCCCGGGTTGGACCGCGGCCGCT
This sequence comes from Dissulfurirhabdus thermomarina, assembly GCF_012979235.1. Classification (NCBI taxonomy): domain Bacteria; kingdom Pseudomonadati; phylum Thermodesulfobacteriota; class Dissulfuribacteria; order Dissulfuribacterales; family Dissulfuribacteraceae; genus Dissulfurirhabdus; species Dissulfurirhabdus thermomarina. The sequence goes on along the minus strand of NZ_JAATWC010000009.1, from coordinate 36,545 downwards.
GCGGGCCCGGTCGCCGGCTGGCGGCGGACGGCCGGCGCTCCCGGGGAAGGGGCCTCCGCCGGCGGCGCCGCCTCGGCCGCCCAGGAGGGCGGCAGGAAATCGGCGACCCCCTCCGCCCGGGGCGGCGGCTCCGGCGCCCCGCCCCACGGGAGCGATGCGCCCTCTCGCAGCGGGGGAGGCTCCCCGCGGGCGCCCTCGGCGGCGCCCGTCGGCGCCGGGGCCCGCACCCCGTCGAGGGCCCGGCGCACCGCCTGGTGGACGCACCGGTAGACGGCCTCCGGCTCCCGGAACCGCACCTCCTGCTTGGCCGGGTGCACGTTCACGTCCACGAGGGCCGGGTCCATCTCGATGAAGAGACACCCCACGGGGTGGAACCGGGTCATGAGCCGGCCCCGGTAGCCCTCCCGCACCGCCTTCCAGAGGAGCCGGCCCTGGATGGGGCGCCGGTTCAGGAAGAAGTGCAGGCCCCCCGACGAGGCCCGGGCCAGCTCCGGCGGGGCCATGGCGCCCCGAATCTCGATGCCGGGGGCCCGTCCCTCCACGGGGAGGAGCGCTCCGGCCAGCTCCTCGCCGAAGAGGGCGACGAGGGGCGCCGGGTCTTCCTCCCGCCCCTCCGACCGGAAGACCCGCCGCCCCTCCGCCACCAGTTCCAGCCGGACCCCGGGATGGGCGGCGGCGGCGAGCCGCACCGCCTGGACCACGTGGGCCGCCTCCGTCCGGCGGCTTCGGAGGAAGCGGCGCCGGGCGGGGATCTCCAGGAAGAGCTCCTCCACCGTGACCGTGGTCCCGGCCGGGCATCCCACCGCCCGGAGCGTCCGCCCGCGCCCGAACCGGGTCGAGACCTCCCAGCCTTCGGCTTGGCCGGCGGGGCGGGAGGCCATGCGAAAGGCCGAGACCGCCGCGATGCTGGGCAGGGCCTCGCCCCGGAAGCCCAGGGTCCGTATGGCGGCGAGGTCCGAGGCATCCCGGATCTTGCTGGTGGCGTGGCGTTCCAGGGCGAGCTCGAGGTCCCCGCGGTCGAGCCCGCACCCGTCGTCCGTCACCCGGATGAGCCCCTTGCCCCCGTCGGCCACCTCCACCCGGATCCGCCGGGCCCCGGCGTCCAGGGCGTTGTCGAGGAGCTCCCTGACCACCGAGGCGGGCCGCTCCACCACCTCGCCGGCGGCGATCTGGTTGGCCACGTGGGTCGGCAGGATCCCGATGCGTCCCATCTAGCCCTCCCCCCCGTGGAGGTGGTCGTAGATCCGGTCCGCCAGGGCGGCGGGCAGCCCGGGCACCCCGCGGAGCGCCTCGCGGCCGGCGGCCCGGAGGCCGGCGATGCTGCCGAACCGGGCGAGCAGGCGCCGCTCCCAGCCCGGCCCCACCCCCGGGACGTCCCGGAGGCTGGAGGCCAGGCGGCCCCGGTCGCGGCGCCGCCCGTGGAAGCGGTTTCCGAAGCCGTGGGCCTCGTCCCGGACCCGCTGGAGGAAGAGGAGGGCGGGATCGGCCCGGTCCAGGCGGATGGGCTCCGGCCGCCCGGGCCGGTAGAGCCGCTCCCCCCCGCCGTCCCGGTCCTTGGCCAGGGCCACCAGTTCCACCCGGCCGGCGGCGCCCGCCGCCGCCAGGGCCGCCTCCGCCATCCCGAGCTGTCCCCGGCCGCCGTCGACGAGCAGGAGGTCGGGCCAGCCGCCCCTGCCGGGTTCCCCGGCCCGCGCCAGCCGCCGCTCCACGGCCTCGCGGATCATGGCGAAGTCGTCCATCCCGGCGACGGTCCGGATCCCGTAGATCCGGTAGCCGTCCCGGAAGGGGTGCCCGTCGCGGAAGGCCACGAGCCCCGCCACCGCGCCCTCTCCCCCGGTGGTGGCGATATCCACCCCCTCCACGAGCCGGGGGCGGCGCCGGAGGCCGAGCACCGCCACCAGCCGGTCGGCCACGGCCGTCCAGGCCGCCCGTTCCGCGCCGGCCGCCGCCAGGGCCTCCCGGGCGTTCCGCGTCGCCATCTCCGCCAGCCGCCGGCGGCGTCCCCGGAGGGCGCGGGCGAGCCGGACCTTCCGGCCGGCCATCTCCCGGAGGCCCTCGGCGAGGACGTCGGCCTCCTCCGGGAGGACGGGCACCAGGACCTCCGGCGGCACCGGGCGCCCGGCCCCGTAGTAGTCGCGGAGAAAGGCCGCCACGATCTCCCCGTCGGGGACGTCCCCCGGGCCGGCGAGTTCCAGGGTCTCCTGGCCCCGCAGCACCCCGGCGCGGACGCGGAGCACCGCCGCCGCCGCCCGCTCCCCCTCCCGGGCCAACCCCACCACGTCCCATCGGGCCCCCTGCCCCGCCACCACGGCCTGGCCCTCCACCAGCGACTCCACCGCCCGGATGCGGTCCCGGAGCTCCGCCGCCGCCTCGAAGCGAAGCGCCTCGGCCTCGGCCGCCATCCGCCGGCGGAGCTGGCGGAGCAGCGGCGCCGTCCGCCCCTCCAGGAAGAGCCGCGCCTCCCGCACCTGGGCGGCGTAGGCCTCCCGGGACACCCGGCCGACGCACGGCGCGCTGCAGCGGCCGATCTGGTACTGGAGGCAGGGCCGGCGCCGGTGCCGGAAGGCATGGTCGGAGCAGGAGCGGAGCCGGAAGGCCGGGGCCAGGAGCCGGAGCGTGGCCCGCACCGCCCCCGCCGAGGGGTAGGGGCCGAAGTAGAGGGCGCCGTCGGGCCGGCGGCGCCGCACCACGGTGAGCCTGGGGAAGGGGTGCCCCGTGGACAGGCGCAGGAAGGGGTAGGCCTTGTCGTCGCGCAGGCGGACGTTGTAACGGGGCCGGTGTTCCTTGATGAGCGCCGCCTCGAGCAAGAGGGCCTCCTTCTCGGAGCCGGTGAGCACCAGCTCCACCCGCCGAGCCCGGGCCAGCATGAGGGCCGTCTTGGGGGCCGGCTCCGCCGAGGGACGAAGATAGGCGGCGAGGCGCTGCCGGAGGGCCTTGGCCTTTCCCACGTAGAGCACGATCCCGTCCGCCGCCCGGAAGAGGTACACCCCCGGCCGGGCCGGCACCCTGGCGAGGACGTCCGGGCCCTCGAGGTCCAGGATCACCGCCTCACCCCCGTCTGGCCGGCACGCCGGGGGCCGTCACCCCCGGCGCCCGGCCGCGGTCCGCGTGGCGGCCTTGAGCTCCGCCACGAAGCCGCCCACGGCGGCCACGAGACCGGGACCGGCCGCGAGCCGGCCGTCCCGGCGGGTGCAGTGGGCCTCCACGAGGCGGACCAGGGCGCTGCCCACGATGATCCCGTCGGCCACGGCGGCCAGCGCCGCCACCTGGTCGGCCCGGCTGATGCCGAACCCCACCGCCACGGGCCTGCGGGAGAGGCCCTTGACGGCCCGGAGCGCCGCGGCGAGTTCCGGCGGCAGCTCGGACCGGGCCCCGGTGATCCCGGCCACCGAGACGTAGTAGAGGAAGCCGCGGGTGGCGGCGGCCAGGCGGCGCACCCGCTCCGGCGGCGTGGTGGGGGCGGCGAGCAGGACGTTGGCGAGCCCGTGGGCCCGCGCCGCCCGGCTCCAGGGACCCGCCTCCTCCAGCGGAAGGTCGGGGACGATGGTCCCGTCGGCCCCCGCCTCGGCGGCCGCGGCGGCGAAGGCCTCGAGGCCGAACTGGAGCACCGGGTTGTAATAGCCCATGAGGACCAGGGGGACCTCGGACCGGCGGCGGATCCGGCGGACGAGGCCGAGGATCTCCGCCGGGGTCACCCCGCCCTCCAGGGCCCGCTGGCTGGCGGCCTGGATGGTGGGCCCGTCGGCCAGGGGATCGGAGAAGGGGATGCCAAGCTCCACGATGTCCGCCCCCCGGCGGGCCATCTCGAGCACCAGGGCCTCGGTGGTGTCGAGGTCCGGGTCGCCGGCGGTGACGAAGGGGATGAGCGCGGCCTCGCCGCGGCGCCTGAGGCGCGAGAAGGCCCGGTCGATGCGGTTCATGGCGTCGGTCCTCCCTCCTTGGCGAAGAGCTCCGCCACCGTGGCCACGTCCTTGTCCCCCCGGCCCGAGAGGTTGAGCACCACCACGCCCCCCCGGGGCAGTGCCGGGGCCAGCTCCCGGAGGTAGGCCACGGCGTGGGCGCTCTCCAGGGCCGGGATGATCCCCTCGGTCTCGCAGAGGAGCCGGAAGCCGTCCAGGGCCTGCCGGTCGTCCACGGCGGCGTATTCCACCCGGCCGGCGTCCTTGAGGGCGCTGTGCTCGGGCCCCACGCCGGGATAGTCGAGCCCCGCCGCCACGGAGTGGGCGCCCTTCACCTGGCCCCACCGGTCCTGGAGGAGATAGCTCATGGCCCCGTGGAGCACGCCCGGGCGGCCCGCCGAGAGGGTGGCGGAGTGGTGATCGGTCTCGAGCCCCTCCCCGGCGGCCTCCACGCCGACGAGCCGGACGTCGCGGTCGCGGACGAAGGCGTGGAAGATCCCCATGGCGTTGCTGCCGCCCCCCACGCAGGCCACCACCGCGTCGGGCAGCCGCCCGGCGGCCCGACGCACCTGCCGCCGGGCCTCCCGGCCGATGACGCTCTGGAAGTCCCGGACCATGACCGGGTAGGGGTGGGGGCCCACCACGGAGCCGATGATGTAGTAGGTGTCGCGGACGTTGGTGACCCAGTCGCGGATGGCCTCGTTGGTGGCGTCCTTGAGCGTCCGGGTGCCGGAGTCCACCGGCACCACCCGGGCCCCGAGCAGCTCCATCCGGAAGACGTTCATGGCCTGGCGCACCGTGTCCTTGAGCCCCATGTAGACCTCGCACTCGAGGCCCATGAGGGCGGCGGCGGTGGCCGTGGCCACCCCGTGCTGGCCGGCGCCGGTCTCGGCGATGATCCGGCGCTTGCCCATCCGCCGCGCCAGGAGCACCTGGCCGATGGTGTTGTTGATCTTGTGGGCCCCGGTGTGGGTGAGGTCCTCCCGCTTCAGGAAGACGCGGATGTGGCCGCCGAGGGCCTCGGCCAGCCGGCTCGCCTCGTAGAGGGGGGTCGGGCGCCCCACGTAGTCGGCGAGGATGCGCCGGAGCTCGGCGCGGAAGGCCGGGTCCCGCCGGGCGGCCCGCCAGGCGGCGTCGAGTTCGGCCAGGGCCGGCATGAGGGTCTCGGGGACGAACCGCCCGCCGAAGGGACCGAAGTGACCCGCACGGTCCGGCCACGGGCCGGAAAGCCGTACGGGCGCGGCGCGGTCCGCCGGTGCCGTCCGGGCCCGAAGGGCGGAGGGCGTCTTCGTCTTGGTCTGTGTCATTCTCTGCTCTTCTCCTTTTCCTGGATCCGTGGCGGCCGTGCGGCACACTAGGCCGAGCTGGCCTGGGATCCCAGATCATGGGCGGACATGATCCTCTTCCGTGGCGGACTCACCCCGCCGCCCTGCGGGGCGTCCGATGACGGGCCATCTGCGACGTTGGCAAGTCGTCGATATGCTTCAAAATATTATCGATATCGCCGCCGCCTTGCATCCGGCCCGTTCTTGGACGCCCACGGATCCAGTTTTTTCAGGCGGGCTCCGGGGCCGCGGCCACGGCCCGGACGAAGGCCGCCACCCGGGCCGGGTCCTTCCGGCCCGGGGCGCGCTCCACCCCCGAGCTCACGTCCACGGCCCAGGGCCGTACCCGGGCCACGGCCCGGCCGACGTTTTCGGGGTCGAGCCCCCCCGCGAGGATCACCGGCCGAGCCAGTTCCCTGACCGCCCGGACCGCCAGGGCCCAGTCGAAGGTCCGCCCGGTTCCCCCGTGGGCGTCCGGGGCCCAGGCATCCAGGAGGAAGGCCCGGACGGCCGCCTCGTAGGGCCGCAAGGCCTCGATGTCGTCGGCGGACCGGACCCGTCGGGCCTTCACCGCCCGGGGGGCGAACCGGGCGCAGTAGGCGGGGGGTTCCTCCCCGTGGAACTGGAGGAGGTCGAGCCCGCAGGCCGCCGCCACCTCCGCCACCCTGGCGGGGTCCTCGTCCACGAAGACCCCCACGGACTGGACGAAAGGCGGCAGGGCCGCCACGATCCCCCGCGCCGTCTCCATGCTCACCCGGCGGGGGCTCTCCGCGAAGACGAGCCCCACGGCATCCGCCCCGGCGGCGGCCACGGCCACGGCCTCGGCCGCGTCGGTGAGGCCGCAGACCTTGACCCGGGTCACCGGCCCGCCCCCGCCCCGCGAAGCGCCCGGACCGCCTCGGCCGGGTCCGGGGCCGTCACCAGGCCCTCGCCCACGAGCACCGCGGTGACGCCGGCCGCCCGCAGCCGGGCCACGTCCTCCGGCGTGGAGATCCCGCTCTCGCTCACCAGGGGCACCTCCCCGGGCACGCGCTCCCGCAGCCGGAGGGTGGTCTCGATGGAGACGGTGAAGTCCCGGAGGTTGCGGTTGTTCACGCCGACGAGATCCGCCCCGGCCGCGAGGACTTCCTCCAGCTCCCTCTCGTCGTGGACCTCCACCAGGCAGTCGAGGCCGGCCTCCCGGGCGTGGGCCAGGAGTTCCCCGAGGAGCACCCGGTCCAGGATGGCCGCGATGAGGAGGACCGCGTCGGCGCCCCAGGCGAAGGCCTCGTCCACCTGGAAGTGGTCGATGAGGAAGTCCTTTCGCAAGAGGGGGAGGTCCACCACCTCGCGGACCGCGGCGAGGGTCTCGATCCGCCCCTGGAAGAAGCGCTCGTCGGTCAGGACCGAGATGGCCGCCGCCCCGCCGGCCCGGTACCGGCGGGCGAGGTCCAGGGGCCGGAAGTCCGCCGCGAGGACCCCCTTGGAGGGGGAGGCCTTCTTGAGCTCCGCGATGACGGAGACCCCCGGCTCGTCCAGGAGGGCGGCGCGAAACGGCCGGTGCGGGGCGATCTCCCGCTCGGGGGGGCGGAGCCCCGCCCGCCGCCGGGCGGCCACCTCCTCCCGCTTGTGGGCCACGATGGTCTCGAGGATGTTCATCCCCGCCACCCGGCAAGCGCCCGGAGCTTCGCCAGGGCCGCGCCGGAATCCACGGCCTCGGCCGCCGCCCGGACCCCCTCCCGCAGGCCCGGCGCCTTCCCGGCCAGGTGGATGGCGGCCCCCGCGTTCAAGAGCACCATCTCCCGCCGGGGCCCGGGCTCGCCCGAGAGCACGGCCTCCAGGATGCGGGCGTTTTCGGCGGCGTCCCCGCCGGCGAGATCCTCCGGGCGGCAGGGGGCGAGCCCCGCGTCCTCGGGGCCCACCCGGAAGGTCCGGACCCCCGACCCGGTCCACTCCGCCACCTCCGTGGGCCCGAGGAGGCTCACCTCGTCGAGGCCCCCCGCCCCGTGCACCACCCAGGCCCGGGCGGCGCCGAGGCGCCCAAGGGCCTCGGCCAGCGGGGCCGTGAGGGCCGGGTCGTAGACCCCGAGGAGCTGGACCTCGGCCCCCGCCGGGTTGGTGAGGGGGCCGAGGACGTTGAAGAGGGTCCGGATCCCGATCTCCCGCCGGGGGCCGATGGCGTGCTTCATGGCGGGATGCAGGGCCGGGGCGAAGAGGAAGCCGATACCGATCTCCTCCACGGCGCGCCCCACGGCCTCGGGCGCAAGCGACAGGTCCACCCCGAGGGCCTCCAGGACGTCGGCACTCCCGGAGCGGCTCGAGACCGACCGGTTGCCGTGCTTGGCCACCCGGACCCCCGCCCCGGCCACCACGAAGGCGGCGGTGGTGGAGACGTTGAAGGTGGCCGCGCCGTCGCCGCCCGTCCCGCAGGTGTCCACCAGGACCTCGCCGGGCGCCCGGCGGACCGGTATCCCCTCGGCCTTGGCCCGCATGACGCGGGCCGCCCCGGTGATCTCGGCCACCGTCTCGCCCTTGAGCCGCAGCGCCGTCAGGAAGGCGCCGATCTGGGCCGGGGTGGCCGCGCCCTCCATGATCTCGCCCATGACGGCCGCCATGGCCGCCTCGTCCAGGTCCTGCCCCTCCACCAGGGCGGAGATGGCCGCGCGGATCGCCTCCATGGTCACATCTCCAGGAAGTTTCGGAGGAGCGCCGGCCCCTCCGGGGTCATGATGGACTCCGGGTGGAACTGCACCCCCTCCACCGGGAGCTCTCGGTGGCGCAGCCCCATGAGCTCCCCCTCGGCGGTCCAGGCCGTCTTCACCAGGCAGTCGGGGAGGCCCTCCTCCACCAGGAGCGAGTGGTACCGCATGGCCTCGAAGGGATCGGGAAGCCCCCGGAAGACCCCCTGCCCGTCGTGGTGGACCAGGGAGGTCTTGCCGTGCATGAGACGGCCGGCCCGCACCACCCGGGCCCCGAAGGCCGCCCCGATGGACTGGTGGCCGAGGCAGACCCCGAGGATGGGCACCTTGCCGGCGAAGTGGCGGATGGCCGCCACGGAGATGCCCGCCTCGTTGGGCGTGCAGGGCCCCGGCGAGACGAGGAGCCGGTCCACGGGCCAGGCGGCGATCTCCTCCACCGTGGCCTCGTCGTTGCGGATGACCCGCATCTCGGCGCCCAGGGTCCCGAGGGCCTGGACGAGGTTGTAGGTGAAGGAATCGTAGTTGTCGATGACCAGCAGCATGTTCCGCCCCGTCACGGGTGCCTCAGAGCCCCTCCTGGGCCAGGTCGATGGCGCGCATGAGGGCCCGGCCCTTGTTGAGGGTCTCGTCCCACTCGCGGGCCGGGTCGGAATCCGCCACGATCCCGGCGCCCGCCTGAAGATACAGCCGGTCTCCCTTCTGGAAAAGGGTCCGGATGGTGATGGCGAGGTCCATGTTCCCGGAGAAGCCGAGGTAGCCCACGGCCCCCGCGTAGGGCCCCCGCCGGACGGGCTCGAGCTCCTCGATGATCTCCATGGCGCGGATCTTGGGCGCGCCGCTCACCGTCCCGGCGGGGAAGCAGGCCCGGAGCACGTCGAACATGTCCCGGCCCTCGGCGAGCCGCCCGGTCACCCCGGAGACGAGGTGCATCACGTGGGAGTAGCGCTCCACCACCATGAGGTCGTTGACCCGGACGGTGCCGATGCGGGCCACCCGCCCGACGTCGTTGCGTCCGAGGTCCACCAGCATGAGGTGCTCGGCCCGTTCCTTGGGGTCGGCGAGGAGTTCCGCCTCGAGGGCCGCGTCCTCCTCGGGCGTCCGCCCGCGGGGCCGGGTGCCGGCGATGGGGCGCACCTCCACCAGCCCGTCGGTGAGGCGCACCAGGATCTCGGGGGAGGATCCCACCAGGACCTCGTCCCCCAGCTGGAGGTAGTAGAGGTAGGGCGAGGGGTTGATCTTCCGCAGGGCCCGGTACAGGTCGAAGGGCGGCACCCCGGCCTGCCCGGAGAACCGCTGGGAGAGCACCACCTGGATGACGTCCCCGGCCCGGATGTACTCCTTGGCCCGTCGGACCATCTCCTCGAACCGCTCCCGGGGGATCTCCGGGGCGAGATGGGTGAGCACCTGTTGCCCCACGGGCGGATCCCGGTAGTCGATGCCACGGCGCAGGCGCTGGGTGATGTTCTCCACGGCCCGGACGCCCTGCTGGTAGACGCCCTCGGCCCCGGCCGGGTCGTCCACCCGGAGACAGGCGACGATCTGGAGGCTGTGGCGAAGATTGTCGTGGACCAGGAGGAGCTCCGGGAACATGAAGGTGGCGTCGGCGAAGCCCGTGGTCTCGGGGGCCAGCTCCGGCAGCCGCTCCATGAACCGGACCATGTCGTAGCCGAGGTAACCCACGGCGCCGCCGTAGAAACGGGGCAGCCCCGGGACCGGCGCCGGGCGGAACCCCCCCATGATCTCCCGGAGGACTTCCAGGGGATCGTCCGCCGCCCGGGTCTCCCGGCGGCCCCGAACCTCGGTGAAGACCTCGCGTCCCCGGCACCCGAAGACCAGGAAGGGCCGGAGGCCGATGAAGCTGTACCGGCCCCACTTCTCGCCGCCCTCGAGGGACTCGAGCAGGAAGGCGGGCCCCCCGTCCGAAAGCTTGGCGAAGAGGGAAACCGGGGTGTCGAAGTCCACCGGGACCTCGCGCCACACGGGGATCAGGTTGTAATCGGCGGCCAGGGCCTTGAACTGGGTGAGGTCCGGCGTCAGCATGGTCGGCTCGTTCACAGGGGGGCGATGGCGGAGGGCACCACGAAAAAACCGTGGGCCAGAGGTACGTGCCCACGGTGCTCCAACCCCCTGTGGTGCCCCGTCACGGTGAGATGGGCGCGCCCTCGTCGGTTCAGTCGGCGGGAGCGCGGCGCCATCGGCGCCCCGGGGTGGGACCCGGTCGGTGCGGTCTCGGGATGGGTCTTTCGGGCTGCACTGGGCCGCCTCCCCGGGCGCCCTCCTTCGAGTGGAGGGACGCGCATCGCTAGTCTTATGACCCGGCCGGGGCCGGCTGTCAACCCCCGGCGGCGCCGGCCGCCGCCCAGGCATCGAGCAGGGCGTCGAGGCGGCCCCGGAGGGCGGAGAAACGGCCCGGGTCGGCGGCCATCTCGTGCGGGGCCTGGACCCACGGACCACCGTCGAGCTCGTCGGCGCAGTGGGTGACGAGCCGCTCCACCGCCGCCGGTGTGGTCTCGAGGTGGAACTGGAGCCCGATCACCCGGGGCCCCAGGGCGAAGGCCTGGTGGCGGCAGGCCTCGGACGAGGCCAGGTGCTCGGCGCCGGCGGGGATGTCGAAGGTCTCCCCGTGCCAGTGGAAGGCCTCGAAGGTCTCCGGGAGCCCGGCGGTGAGGGGATGGCGGCGCCCCTCCGGGGTGAGGGTCACGGGGAACCAGCCGATCTCCCGGTGGGGATTCCGCCGCACCGCCGCCCCCAGGACGTGGGCGAGGATCTGGGCCCCGAGGCAGACGCCCAGGACGCCCTTCCCCGCCCGGACCGCCGCCTCCACGAGGCGCATCTCCCCCGCCATCCAGGGATGGTCCGCGGCGTCCCCCACCCCCATGGGTCCGCCGAGCACGGCCAGGAGGTCGAAGGCCGCCGTCTCCGGCGGGGGCTCGCCGGCGAAGAGGCGGGTCACCTCCAGGCGGAGGCCCCGCTCGCGGGCCCAGTGGGCCAGGGCGGCCGGCCCCTCGAAGGGGACGTGCTGGAGGGCGTGAATCCGAGGCGCGGACGCCGAGGTCACGCCGCCGCGCCCTTCGTGCTCCACTCCCCGAAGACCCGGCGCTCCGCGAGGGCCTTGCGTTGTTCGTAGGCCTCGCGGACGATGCGGACGTCCTCGAGGTAGTGCTCCATCTCGGAGAGGGTGAGGGCCTGGGGGCCGTCGCAGAGGGCCGTCTCGGGCTTCGGGTGAAACTCCACGAGCACCATGTTGGCCCCGGCCACCACGCCCTCGGCGGTGGCGTGGAAGATGTCGAGGATGCCGTCCGGGGCGCGGTCCTTGGTCCCCACGGAGTGGGTGGGATCCACGCAGACGGGCAGCCGCGTCAGCCGCTTCAGCACGGGGACGTGGCCGAAGTCGATGAGGTTCCGGTGGGGTTCCCCGAGGTGCGACTTCACCCCGCGCAGGCAGAAGACGATGTTGCGGTTGCCCTCGCTGGCGATGTACTCGCAGGCGTTCAGGGACTCCTCCAGGGTGAGCCCCATGCCGCGCTTGTAGAGGACGGGGAACTCCTGCTGGGACCCGACGGCCTTCAGGAGTTCGAAGTTCTGGGCGTTTCGGGTGCCCACCTGCAGCATGACGCCGGTGGGCCGGCCGGCCGCCTCGAGGGCCTCGAAGATCTCCTCGATGTGGACCGCCCGGAGCACCTCCATGGCGATGACCTTGATGCCGTACTTGCCGGCGATCTCGAAGACCCAGGGGAGGCAGGCCTTGCCGTGCCCCTGGAAGTCGTAGGGGCTGGTCCGGGGCTTGTAGGCCCCCATGCGGGCGGTGGTGACGCCGAGCCGCTGCATGCTTCGGCACATGGCCTCGACGTTTTCCGGGGTGTCCACGGCGCAGGGCCCCATGAAGACGTGGAAGCAGTTCTGGTCGAAGTGGATCCCGTTGTAGTCGAAGCCGAATTCCTCCAGCTGGCCGCCGTGTCGGCCGATCTGGCGGTACTTGCTGGAGATCCGGACCACCCGCTCGACCCCGGCCATGCGCTCCAGGGTCTCCATGGGCACGCTGTGGGTGGGGCCGATGAGGTAGATCTCGGAGACCACCCGGCTGGCACCCCGGACCCCGGAGAGCCGGGTCTTCACGTCGGGGAACTGCCGGAGGTACTCGAGGATCTGGGCCACCTCCGGGCCGGCGGGATCCGTGTCGGGCTTGAGGATGATGATCATGGCTGGACTCCCTTCGGGGACTCACCTCCCCATCGAACCGGGAGGAATTTTTACCTATACCACCGGCCGCGAAACCGGTCAATTCATGGCGGCGTCGCAAAAAGTCGCGGGCTGCGGTGGCGTTCGGATGTTCTCGTCATTGCGGCGCAGCTCAACTCCGCCTCATCCCCCGACATCCTCGCGCCTTGCATCCGGCGATCTTTGCCGAGCCTCCACTTCGAGGACTTTTCACGCGGCCATCCTACAAGGCCTCATCCCCGCCGGGTCAGAGGATCAGCATGGCGTCTCCGTAGCTGTAGAACCGGTAGCCGCGGTCCCGGGCATGGGCGTAGGCCCGAAGCACCGGGTCCAGCCCGGCGAAGGCCGCCACCAGCACCAGCAGCGAGGACCGGGGCAGGTGGAAGTTGGTGACGAGGGCGTCCACCACCCGGAACCGGTGCCCCGGGAGGATGTAGAGGCCGCAGGCCCCCTCCCGCGGCTCGAGCCCCCCCTCGCCCTCCGCCGCCCATTCCAGGGCCCGGACCGTGGTGGTGCCCACGGCAACCACGCGCCCGCCGGCCCGCCGGGTCTCGGCCACGGCCGCCACGGCCTCGGCCGGCACCGAGACCCATTCCTCGTGGATCCGGTGCGCCCGGACGTCGTCCACCCGGATGGGCGCGAAGGTCCCGTAGCCCACGTGGAGGGTGACCCGGGCCACCCGGACCCCCGCGGCCCGGATCTCCTCCAGCAGCCCCCGGCTGAAGTGGAGTCCGGCGGTCGGGGCCGCCACGGAACCCGTCCGCGCGGCGTAGACCGTCTGGTAGCGGCGGCGGTCGGGGGCCTCCGGCGCCCGGCGGATGTAGGGCGGCAGCGGAACTTCCCCGCGCCGGTCGAGGACCCGGGCGAGCCCTCCCCGGTAGTGCAGCCGGACCCGCGCCTCGCCGCCGCCCTCCACGGCCAGGACCTCCACCTCGAGGTCGGGGGCCACCTCCACGCGCTGCCCGGCCCGAAGCCCCTTGGAGGCGCGGCACAGGGCCCGGGCCTCGGCCGTCCCGTCCCCCGCCTCCCGGGGAAAGCCGAGGAGGAGCAGCTCCACCCGGCCGCCCGTGGGCTTCCGGCCGCGGAGACGGGCGGGGAAGACCGCCGTGTCGTTCAGGACCAGGCAGTCACCCGGCCGGAGATAGGCCCCCACCTCGGCGAAGCGGCGGTCGGCGAGCCGGCCCGTCCGCCGGTCCATCACCAAGAGGCGCGAACCCGTCCGCCTGGGCGCCGGGTACCGGGCGATGGCGGATTCCGGAAGCGGGTAGTCGTACTCGGAGAGGGAGAATCCCCGGGTCATGGGACGGCGTGGATCCGCCGGCTTCGGGGAAAGACCGGGGCGGGCCGGCCGGCGCGGCCCCGTCGCAGCGCCATCACGGGAGGAGGCCGCTTCGCCTTCCCAGGTAGCAGAGGGCCAGCCCGAAGAGGGTGCTGGCCAGGCCGATCCACCGGAGGTGGCCCGGCGGGATCTCCGAAAGCTGCCGGAGCCACCCCTGCATCTTCTCCGGGAAGGCGAAGTAGGGAAGTCCCTCCACGACCAGGACGAGACCGAGGAGACAGACGAGGAGCTTCATGGAAGGACCCGCCGGAATCGATGGCGCCGCAAAAAGTCGCGGGCTGCTGCGGTGCTTCGGATGTTCTCGTCATTTCGGCGGAGCTCAACTCCGCCTCATTCCCCGACATCCTCGCGCCTTGCATCCGGCGATTTCTGCCGAGCCATCCACATAGAGGCCTTTTTGCGTGGCCATCGGGATTGCGTCCGTCAAGGACCGAAGACCAGGGATGGAAAGTGGTGGCGGTGCAGGGACTTGAACCCCGGACGCTGCGGATATGAGCCGCATGCTCTAACCAACTGAGCTACACCGCCACGTGGGCGTCACCTATTACCGGCATTCGGCCGGAATGTCAAGAAGCCGCCGGAGCCGCCGCCGGCGCCTCCCCGGCCGGCCGGACGTCCCGGACCACCACCTCGAAGTGGAGGTCCTTGCCCGCCAGGGGATGGTTGAAGTCCACGAGGACGACCCCCTCCCAGACGGCCCGCACCAGGGCCGGCCGGCGGATGCCGAACTCGTCCGGGGCCTTGACCACCTTCCCGGCCTCCACCTCCCCGGCCATGCGCTCGCTGGCCACCAGCACCACCCGCCGGGGATCGTAGGCGCCGTAGCCGAAGGCCGGCGGGACCACGATGACCTTGCGATCGCCCACCGAGAGCCCCACGATCCCCTCCTCCACGGGACGGGGAAAGTCGCCGGCGCCGCAGACGAAGGCCGCGGCCCCCCCGGACTTCTCGGACGAGTCCACGACCCTCCCGGAGGCAAGGCGCACCTCGTACTCCACCACCACCAGGAGGCCCGGCTCCACCACCTTGCGCTCCGCCCCGGCGTCCGGCACCTTCAGTGGCTTCCCTTCTCCTCGTCAGGGAGCGGGAACTTGAAGAACGGGACCTCTTCCCGGCGCAGCATCTCTTCCTCCTCGGCGGTGGCCACTCCCCGGATGTTCCGCGGCTCGGACGCGCCGTAGTGCATCTTCAAGGCCTCCTCGGCGAACCGGTGGCCGACGTCCTCGGTGGTCTCCCGGATGGCCTTGGCCACCCGGTGGACGAGGACGGCCAGGGCATGGCGCGGGTCCGGGCCGTCCCGGGGCGGCCCCGTGCGGACGGCCACGGCGGACGGGGCCTTGCGGACGGAACAGCTGCCGCAGACGGGACAGCAGAGGCGCCCTTCCTCCTGCTGGGCCTCGTAGGCGGCGCCGTCCTTGAACCACGCCTCGAAGACGTGGTCGTTGTCGCACCGAAGGTCGAAGGCGATCATGGCTCCTTCAATGGATACCAGCTCGGCCGAAAGGCCGCAAACCGGCGGCCCGGTCAGGCCCGGTCAGGCCCCGGCGTCTCCCGGTCCAGGTCCTCCCGCAGCTCGATGAGCTTCCGGTAGACGGCGTCGAGGAACTCCGTCATGGGCCCGTGCTTGTTCTCCCCGGACTGGGCGTAGGCCTTGGCGATCTCGACCGTCTGCCGAAGGCATTCCTCGCGGACGTAGGTGGAATCTTTCATCTCGGCGGACCTCCTTCAAGTCGCATGCAGTTCCAGCCCCGGGGGCGGGCCCAGAGCTCCCCGTGCCCGGCGCGATGGGTTCCGGCCGCGCCAAATCGGAACGCCGGGAGGAAAGGCACGCGGCCGGCGGCCGCTTCGCCGTCATCCCGGCACGAACGCAAAAGGAAAGGGCCAGGCTCGAGGCCTCGCCCTTTCCCGGAAATCTGGTGGAGATGAGGGGATTCGAACCCCTGACTTCCACGTTGCGAACGTGGCGCTCTCCCAGCTGAGCTACACCCCCATGATCCGTCGGTTCCACACCGGGCTTCGCCCGGAAGAATCCTAGATAAAACGGAGAACTCGCTCCTGTCAAGCCGATCCATCCCTCATTCCCCGAAGGTGGTGGGGACCGGCGGATGGACCGGGGCGGGGGCGGTCCAGCGCACCCCGGTGAACTCCCGGACGGCGAAGTCCGCCGGGGGGACGAGGACGGGGAGCGCCCTGACGGGCTCGATGGTGAAGGCGCCGTCCGGGTAGAGGCGGCCGGCCCACTCCCCGTCGACCTGAACGGGGAAGGGACCGGTGCCCCGGATCTCCACCCCGCGGGCCCGGAAGCTGCATTCCGGCGCGCGGAAGCGGGGCAGCCGCGCGGCGAGGACGAAGCGGACGTAGGCGGCCACCGTGGAGAACAGGTAGATCTCGATGAGACCGTCGCCCCAGTGGGCGTCCCGGGCGAGCCTGGCGCCCCCCGCGTAGGAGTCGATGTTGCCGGCCAACAGCACCGCCGGTTCCGCCGTCACCCGGGAGCCCTCCCGCCGGCCGGCACCGCGGAGCTCGAGCCGCAGGGCGGAACGGGGTCCCGGGAAGGCCATCGCCTGCCGGAGCCCGTGGGCCAGGTACCGCAGGTTGTGGAGCCAGCGGGGCCCGGACCCGCGGCCCCGGCTGAAGCCCTCCACCACCCGGGCGTCCAGTCCGAAGCTGGCGTAGCACAGGAAGGGCCGGCCGGCGCCGAATTGCCATACGTCCAGGGCCGCCACCCGGCCGGCGGCCACCCCGGCCCAGAAGGCCTCCAGCCCCCCGGCCCGCCACACGCGGAGCCACCCGAGGCTGCGCGCGAGGTCGTTGCCCGTCCCGAGGGGTACCACCGCCAGGGAGGGCGGCGCGGCCAGCTCCAGGAGCCCCCGGCCCACCCGGGTGGCCGTCCCGTCCCCCCCGGCCGCCACGACGAGGTCCCGGCCCGGGGCCAGGGAGGTCACCTGGCGTTCGAGCCGGCCCGGGTCCGTGAAGACGACCTGGACGCCCACGTCCGGCGGGGAGGCCGCCTCGAGCCGGGCGGCCAGGCGCCGGCCGGCGCCGTTGCCGGAGGTGGGGTTGACGAGGAAGAGACAATCCATAAGGGGCCTGGTCCGCCGGGACGAGGCGGTCCCGCGCCCCGACTTTACCGTACTTCGGCGGCCGGGCAAACAGCCGGGCGGCGGCGGGGTGGCGCCGCCGGGTCCCTTTTCTTATAGTAGCTGTATCCGGTGCCCGGCCGACGGGTCGCCGGCCCCGACTCCATGGAACCCGGAACCTTCAGGATCCTCGTCGTCGACGACGAAAGGCCCCTGGCCACCCTCCTCTCCCGCATCCTCCAGGACGCGGGCTACCAGGTGGAGACCGCCCACAGCGGCCGCGAGGCCCTGGAACGGGTGGGGGCGTTCTCGCCCAACCTGGTGCTCACCGACCTCAAGATGCCCGACATCTCCGGGCTCGAACTCCTCCGGCAGGTGCGCTCGGAGCGGCCCGAGGTGGACTTCATCCTGCTCACCGCCTACGCCACCGTGGAGACCGCCGTCCAGGCCATGAAGGACGGGGCCCTGGACTACCTCGTCAAGCCGCTCAAGGAACCGGAGGAACTCCGGCTCGCCGTTCGCCGGGCCCTGGAGCGCCAGGCCCTCGTGGCCGCCAGCGACGTCCTCCGGGGGAAACTCGCAGAGGGGCTCCCGCCGCCGGAGATCCTCTTCGCCGGCATGCCCGAGGTGGAACGGGAGATCCGAGAGGTGGCGGGCACCGAGGCCACCGTGCTCCTCCTCGGGGAGAGCGGCACGGGAAAGAGCCTCGTGGCGCGGGCCATCCACCACCTGAGCGGCAAGGACGGGCCCTTCGTGGAGATCAACTGCGCCGCCATCCCCGAGACCCTCATCGAGTCCGAGCTCTTCGGCCACGAGCGCGGGGCCTTCACCGGGGCGGTCAAGACCCGACGGGGCAAGTTCGAGCTGGCCCAGGGGGGCACGCTCTTCCTGGACGAGATCGGGGAGCTGCCACTCCCCGCCCAGGGCAAGCTCCTCCGGGTGGTGCAGGACCGGGCCTTCGAGCGGGTGGGCGGGACGTCGACCCTGATCACCGACGCCCGCCTCGTGGCCGCCACCAACCAGGACCTCGCCCGGGCCACCACCGAAAGGCGCTTCCGGGAAGACCTCTACTACCGGCTCAACGTCTTCCCCGTCACCCTGCCGCCCCTCCGGGCCCGGCGGGACGCCCTGCCCCGGATCGCCGCCCACCTCGTGGAAACCATCGCGGCCCGGGTGGGCAAGAAGGTGCGCCCGCCGGAAGGGGCGGACTACGAGAGGCTGGCGGACTACCCCTGGCCCGGCAACATCCGGGAGCTCTACAACTACCTCGAGCGGGCCATCATCCTGAGCCGGGAGGGCCGCCTGATGCTCTCGCCCCCCGGCGGCGCACCGCCGCCGGGGTCCGCCCCTTCCGGGCCCGAGACGGGCCCGGTGAAGACCCTCCAGGAGCGGGAGCGGGAGGCCATCGAGGAGGCCCTGCGCCAGACGGGGGGGCACCGCCGCAAGGCGGCGGAACTGCTGGGCATCTCCCTCCGGACCCTCCAGTACAAGCTGAAGGCCTACGGCCTTTCGGGCCGGCGGGGACAGGACCGCCCCGCGGATGAGACACCCGCGGGATGACCCTTTCGGCGAGGGCATCATGGATGGCATGCCGCTTGCTTTTGTTCTGGGGCACGAGCAACCCAATCCCTCCCAACCCTCCTCTCCCCGAAGGCCTTCACGTCATCCGACGGAAGGCCTTCATTTTTTGATGGCGCCGCCGAAACCGCCGCTGTGCCGCAACGCTTCGGACGTGCCCGCCACCGCAGTGTACCCGAACGGGCCTCTTCCCCCGGCACCCTCGCACCCGGCCGGACAGGCCCCGACCGGGCGGAACCCCGGCCTCGGCAGGCGCCCCCCGCGTGGCAGGCACATGCAAGAACTGCACGCCGAACGCAAGATTTGCGTGCACCCCGGAGGCCCGGCGGGCGGCCGGAGCTTGCGGCCGGCCGATACGTCCGGCACAATCATTGCGTGTCGTATCCAAAAGGTATGAAGCATCGAGATATCCAGAAGCCAGCGAGACCCTTCGGACACCGGCCCTGCGGCTGGGGGGCCGCCCTGGCCGCCGCCCTGGTCTTCCTCTGCGCCGCCCAGGCCCCGGGGGCCGACGAGACGGTCTACGACGAGAACACCGAGATCGTCCTCACCGGCACGGTGGCGGCCTTCCCCCCCGCCGCCTTCCGCAGGGGCATGCACGTCTTCCTGCTCCGGGCGGGGGGCCACACCTACCGGGTCCTCACCGCGCCGCGGTGGTTCCTGCGGCGCATCGGCTTCACCCTCCAGCAGGACGAAAAGGTCACCGTGGTGGGGTCCAAGTTCTACGACGTCAACGGTGAGCTGGCCCTCCTGGCCCGCGAGGTGAGGTTCCCCGAATCCGGGCGCGTCCAGACCTTCCGCGACGCCGCCTGCCGCCCTGTTTGGCGCAACCCCGCCTGCCGCAACGCCTCCTGCATCCGCGTCTTCCACTCCGCCCCCGCTCCCGCCCCGCCCGCCGGGCCCTGATCCGGCTGCCGTCTTGCCCCCCGCCGGGGGGCGTGGTAGGAAGGTTCCAGGGAAGGGGCGCGGTCGGGCTCCCGGGCCGCAAGCGGCCCACCGGCCCTCGAAGCTTCCGCTCTTGCACCCGGCGTTTCGGCGGGGCCGTTCCACCTGCAACCCCTGATGGCCTCGTAAAAAGGCCCCTGGGGGGATGGATGAGCCAAAATCGCCAAACGCGAGGCGCGAGGATGTCGAGGAATGAGGCGTAGCTGAGCTCCGCCGCAATGACGAGAGCATCCGAAGCACCGCAGCAGCCCGTGCATTTTCGCGACGTCATCACCCGTGACGCCCGCACATCGAATCCATGAAGCCCGCGGCCGACGACACCGAGACCCTCCGGCGCCAGATGCTGGCCCGGCGGGATGACATCGCCCCGGAACTCCGGGACGACTGGAGTGCGCGGATCACCGAACGGCTGGAAGAGCTTCCGGCCTACCGGTCGGCCGCCCTCCCCATGGCCTTCGTCTCCTTTCGAAGCGAGGTGGACACCCGCCGGCACATCCGGACCCGCCTCGCCCGCGGACTGCCCCTGGCCGTCCCCAAGACCGATCCGCTCCACCGGCGCCTCGTCCCCTACCGGGTCACCGGGATGGACGACCTCGTCCCGGGCCTCTACGGCATCCCGGAACCCGACCCGGAAAGGGCCGCCCCGGTGGCCCCCTCGGACATCGACCTGGTCCTCGTCCCGGGCAGCGTCTTCGACCTCCGGGGCGGGCGCTACGGCTACGGCGGCGGCTACTACGACCGGTTCCTGGCCCATGAGGCCCCCGGCGCCCTCCGAGTGGGGCTCGGGTTCGACTTCCAGGTCCTGGACCAGATCCCCCTGGGGCCCTACGATCAGCGGCTGGACGTCCTGGTCACCGAGCGGCGCACCCTCTTCTTCTCCCGGTGACCCCCCGGACGCAACGGCGGGCTGCCAAAGAAAACGGGCGGCCTTTCGGCCGCCCGCGGTGTTCAGGCCTCCGGCCGCCCGCACATGGGCCTGGCGCCCAGCTTGTACAAGACGATGGCCGCCGGGCAGAACCCCGTGAAGGCGAAGATCAACATGTTGAGGCCGGCCAGGATGGGAAGGGCGAACCAGTAGGGATGGTGCACGATGCCGAGGATGGTGCCCCCGAGCACCACCACACCGGCGATGACGAACACGATGCGTTCGAGGTACCAGCTGTCGGTTCTGGCGCGATACATGTGTGCCTCCTTACTCGGTGGGTCGGTGGATTCCGGGCCCGCCCAGCGGCGGACCTTGACGCCCCTCATTATAAGGCATCAAGCCTCCCTTGTCCCCGCCGAGGCCAGGTCCCGGAAGGCCGCCAGCCCCCGCCCGTCCCCCATGACCACCAGGATATCGCCGCCGCGCAGGACGTAGGACGGCGGCGGCCCCAGGAACATGTGGTTCTCCAGCTGCTGCACCGCCAGGACGGTCACGCCGGTCTCCTCCCGGATGGCGGCCTCGGCGAGGCTCCGCCCCACCAGGGGGCTGTCCTCGGCCAGCTCCACCTGCTCGATCTTCAAGTCGAGTGCCGTGGAGTGGACCGCCAGGTCGAGGAACTCGGTGACGGTGGGCTGCAGGACGGCCAGGGCCATCCGCCGCGCGCCGATCTCGTAGGGGGAGATGACCCGGTCGGCCCCCGCCTGGATCATCTTCTTCTCGGCGTTGGCATCGTCGGCCCGGGCCACGATCATGAGCCCGGGGTTGATGGCCCGGGCGGTGAGGGTCACGTAGACGTTGTCGGCGTCCGAGTGGAGGACGCAGATGACCCCCCGGGCCCGCTCCACCCCGGCGGTCAACAAGACCTCGTCCTGGGTGGCGTCCCCCTCCACGTAGAGGAGCCCCGCCGCCGAAAGCTCCTCCACGACCTCCCGCTGGTTCTCGACCACCACCACCGGGATGCCCCGCTCGGAGATGGTGCGCTGGATGGTCCGGCCGATCCGGCCGTAACCGCAGATGATGAAGTGGTGGTTGAGCTTGTCGATGGCCTTTTCCATGCGTCGTCGCTCCCAGAATCCCCTGAGGTGCCCCTCGAGCACGGCCTGGCTGAGCAAGCCGAGGGCATAGAAGAAGAAGCCCACCCCCACGAGCAGCAGTCCGACGGTGAAGCTCCGGCCCTCGGGGGAGAGGGGGTGCACCTCCTCGTAGCCCACGGTGGTGAGGGAGATGGTGGTCATGTAGAGGGCGTCCCGGAAGCTCCAGCCCTCGATCCACATGTACCCCCCCACCCCCGCGGCCCAGAGCAGGAGGAGCAGGGCCGAGAGCCGGGCCCACCGGCGGGAATACCGGCCCGGGAGCATCCCCTTCATGGCTCAGAGCCGAACCGCCCGGGAGAGCACCTTGCCGAAACTCTCGAGCCCGAGGGCATAGTCCGCCGGCAGGTGGACGTGGACGACCCGGCGCCGTGCCTCGGAGAGCGCCTCGAAATCCCCGGCCGCCTGGGCGAACTGGAGATGCCAGAAGCTCATGCCGAGGCCGGGGATCTCCGGGTAGTCCGCCTCGCGGCGCCGGGTGAAGATGATGAAGGCGCCGGACATGGGGCCGCCCTTGTAGATCTGCCCCGTGGAGTGGAGGTAACGGGGGCCGAACCCCAGGGTGGTGGCGCACCCGCGCTCCTGGCGGACGAGGTGGCGCATGTCGCGGATCAACTCCTCCACCCGGGGGTCGTAGGGAAGGTACGGCAGGAAACCCAGGTAGCCCCAGGAGGGGAGCACCTCGAAGATGTCCCGGAGGGTCCTGGACAGGCTCTTCATGGAAGGGGCCAGCAGCTTGGAGGCCCGGAAGTGGATCTCGCTCTGGGGATCCACCCAGAACTTCACCGGCATCTTTCCCTCCGAGCGGTAGCGTTCCATGACCTCCCGGGTCTTGGCCTTGGCGCTGCCCACGTCCGGCTCGTCGAAGGCGTTGACACCGATGAAGTGGGAGGCCAGGGCCGTGGCCATCTCCCAGCGGAAGAACTCCCCGCCGAGGTCGTAGGGGTCCCGGAGTTCGACCTCCTCCACGGGAAACTCCGCCTCCCGGAGCTCGCGAACGAAGTCGCCGAGGCTCTCCGACTCGGGCACCCCGGCCAGCCGGAGGTAGGCGAAGATCCGCTCGCCCCCGTAGAAGCCCGGAATGCCGGTGGTCTCGCCGAAGATGGGCACGATCCCCATGGTCTCCTTGCCGGTGCTCTCGGCCAAGAGCTGCTCCAGCCAGAGCCCGAAGGGCCGGATGGGGGCGTCGGCGAGCAGGGTGAGCTTGTCGCGGCTCTGGTTGGCGTATTCCCCGAGGAACTCGCCCAGGCGGCATCCCGGGTTCTCCTCCCAGGCGACGTCGGGCCCGCACCGGCGGACCATCTCCTCGGCCCGGTCGAGCAGCCGCCCGAGGTCCATCCCCAGGAGCGCGGCCGGCACGAGCCCGAAGAGGGACAGGGCGGAGTACCGGCCGCCGATGTCCGGGGGGTTCAGGAACACCCGGAGGAAGCCGTCCCGTTCGGCCAGCTCCTCCAGGGGGGAACCTGGATCGGTGATGGCCACGAAGTGGCGGCCCGGGTCGGCCACCGCCCCGGCCACGAGCTCGCGGAAGAAGGCGTACTGGGCGTTGGGTTCCACGGTGGTGCCCGACTTGCTGGCCACGACGAAGAGGGTGGAGGACCAGTCCGCGCCGTCGGCCACGGCCTGGATCTCGCGGGGGTCGGTGGTGTCGAGGACCACCAGCTCCGGGTGTCCCTCGGCGGGGCCGAAGATGTGCGCGAGCACCAGCGGGCACAGGCTCGACCCCCCCATGCCGAGGAGCACCACCCGCCGGATGCCGCGTTCGCGGACGTCGGCGGCGAAGGCCAAGAGATCCGGGACCGCGTCCCGCATCTTCCGGTGGACGTCCAGCCAGCCCAGCCGGTTCGCCACGGCGGCCTGCCGTTCCGGCTCGGCGGCCCACAGGGACGGGTCCCGGCGCCAGAAGCGCTGGAGGATCTCGTTCTTTGCTTCGGGGGAGAGGGACGACGGGCGGATGATCAAGGGATACCTCCCGGGACGAGGATTCGAGGCGGTGACGGGCTCCGGCCGCAGGCCGCCGCCGGGGCATCGCGCCCCGGAGGGCGGCCGGCGGGGGAACGCCCGCCTGGAAGGAACCGCAGACGGTCCAAAGCGAGGCGCCCCCGCACGGCGGCGGGCGCGGGACGCGCCCGGTGGGCAGGCTTCATTTGCGCCCTGGGATCTCGACGCCGTGCCTTCCGCTGGCGGCTTCGCCGTCGCCGGCTGATTCCAAGGTCGTCAATTTACGCGACTCCCAGGGGCCATGCAAGGAGCAGGGCGGGACGGACGGCACGAAACCCGTGGATTTTCCGGGTCCCCGATCCTATAATCTTTTCATGGAACATGCCCGGTTCATCGCCGCCGTGCTGGGTCTTTGTGCCGTCCTCCTGGTCCACGCGGCGGAAGGGAGGCGAGCCATGGAGCTGTCATCCCCTGCCTTCACCGACGGCGCCACCCTGCCCATCCGCTTCGCCAGGGCCCCTGCCGGCGGCCGGAACCTCTCCCCGCCGCTCGCCTGGTCCGCCCCTCCCGAGGGCACCCGGTCCCTGGCCCTGGCCGTGGTGGACCCGCACCCGGTGGCCCGCAACTGGGTGCATTGGCTGGTGGTGGACATCCCCCCCGAGACGCGGGCACTGGCGGAGGGGGCCTCGCCGGGCGGCCTCCCGCCCGGGGCCCGGGAGCTGGTCAATTCCTTCGGCCAGCCGGGCTACGGCGGCCCGCAGCCGCCGCCGGGGACCGGCCCCCACCCCTACGTCTTCACCCTCTACGCCCTGAAGGTCCGCCATCTCGACCTGCCGGACCGGTGCCGGCTTGCGGACTTCCAGGCGGCGATCCGGGGGGCCGTCCTGGCGGAAAGCCGCCTGACGGGGTATCTTGGCCGTTGACCCGGCCGCCTGCGTGGCGGCCCGGCACACACCCCCGGGAGAGATCCATGACGTTCACCGGACGAAAGCCACGATCCCGAAAGAAAAAGACGGCGCCGCCCTCGGCGGCGGCCCTGGTCCGGATGGGGCGCCGCATCGTCTGCCCGCACTGCGGTAACGACCGCCACTTCTTCGAGGTGGCCGAGGAGGTCATGCTGACCACCCGCTACGTCCAGAACGAGGACGGCAGCTTCACGCCGCAGAGCGACGACTCGCAGATCCTCGGCGACATCCGGTTCTACTGCGCCGAATGCAACGCCGACCTCAGCCAGTACCACGGACGCTTCGTGGAGATGCTCTTTTGACGATGGCGCCGCAAAAATGCGCGGGCTGCGGCGTGGCCTCGGATGCCCTCGTCATTGCGGCTGGTTTAAGTATCCATCATTTCTCGACATCCTCGCCCTTCGCACCTGGCGATCTTTGCCGAGCCATCCCCCCAGAGGACTTCCTCCGAGGCCATCTCCCTTGAGCGACGCCCCGCCGGAGACCGGCATCCGCATCGTCCGCGACAACCGCACCTTCCGCGAGCTCTACCCCGATCTCCGGGCCGGGGACGTGGTGGTGGGGCTCCTCAACCTCAAGCCCACCGAGGAATCCCTCTTCCTCGACCTCTCCGAGCGGGGGGTGCGGCTCTTCCCGCCCGCCCTCGCCCAGCATCTGAGCCGGTCGAAGTGCCTCCAGGCCATGGTCCTCGGCCGGTGGATGGTCCCCGACACCTTCGTGGCCCGGGACCGGCACGACCTGGTCCGCCAGCTGAACCGCTACGGCGCCAGGGGCCACGGGGCGGTGGTGACCAAGCAGAACCGCTTCAACTGCGGGCTCGGAATCCACCGGTGGGAAAGCCTCGAAGCGGTCTACAACCAGGCCTGCTTCGGGAGTCTCGCCTATCCCTTCGTGGTCCAGCCCTTCCTGGAAGGAGCCCGCGACATCCGGGTCGTGATCCTGGGCGACTACGTGGAGGCCTACTGGCGAGAGAACCCCAACTCCTTTCGAAACAACCTCTTCTTCGGGGGGCGGTCAGGACACCACCGTCTCACGCCCGAGCAGGAGGCCCTCTGCCGCGACGCCATGGCGCGAGGGCGCTTCCCCTACGCCCACGTGGATCTCCTCGTGGCACCGGACGGCACCGCGTACCTGTCGGAGATCAACCTCCGGGGCGGTCTCAAGGGCGCCCGGATCGACCACCGGGCCTACCAGGAAAAGATCGAGGAGCTCAACGCCGCCTTCCTCCGGGAGGTCACCGGCGAAGCGCCCCCGGCCGAACCGCGGACGTAAAACGGCCCTCCACCTTTCGGCGAGGGCCGTCTCGTCTTCGAATATTCCGGGGGCGCCGGAGCGCCCCGGGTGCGCGAAGGAGGGTTAGACGCAACCCGTCGGCTTCGGCAACCCGGCCATCTTGCAGGCTCCCTTGCCCGGTCCGGAGGGGAAGAGCTCGTAGATCTTCTTGAGCGGGTACCCCGTGGTCTTGGAGAGGATCCGAACCATGGGAGCGATCCCGTTCTTCTTGAAGTAGTCCTGGAGCACGTTGATGATCTTCCAGTGATCATCGTTGAGCTCGGAGATACCCTCCTGCTCCTTCACGTACTCGACCCACTCCTCGCTCCACTCTTCCATTCCCTTGGTCAGGAAACCGTCCTCGTCAACCTCAAACGTCTTCCCCTTGTACTCGACAGTTGGCATCTGGCCCTCCTTACGTGGTGATATCTGGTCGAATTCTGGTCCAGCAAAAATTCCGATCCCGTTCATACTATACGCCCCGGGATTTGTCAACCCGGAGCGACCACCGAAAAGGCCCGAAGGATTTATCTAATTTTCCCCATAATTCCATGGAAATATCCCGGAACGCCGCCCCGGCTTCCATGCGCCGGAATGAACCCCCATTCAGAAAGCACCGCCTAGGCCGCCTCGGCCAGCTTGGCCAATCCCTGGCGGGCCAGATCGAGGTCGGGGTCGATCTCGAGGGCCATCTCGTACCACCGGCGGGCGGCCGCCGCCAACCCGAGCATCCGGAGATTGGTCCCGATGTTGGCGTAGTCGATGGCCGAGGCCGGGTCCAGGGCCACGGCGGCCTCGAAGGCCTCCACGGCCTCCAGGTACCGGCCCTGCTTGTAGCGGCAGAAGCCGAGGAGGTTGTGGACCTCCTTGAGACCGGGGTTCAGGTCCCGGGCCAGCTCCAACTCCGCCTCGGCCCGGGCATAGTCCCCGAGCTCCTTGTGGCACAGTCCCCGGTGACAATGGACGCTGGCGCGGTCGGACTCGGCCGGGCCGAGGGCCAGGGCCTTCTCGTACTGGCGGAGCGCGGCGGAGTAGTCCCCCGCCCGTTCCATGGCGTGCCCCCGGTAGAAGGCCGCCTCGTAGCTTTCGGGATAGAGGGCCTCGATGCGGTCCAGGACGGCCAGGGCGGCGCGGGGATCCGGCAGCGCCGCCGCCACCCGGGCGCCGTGGTAGGCCACGGAGACCCCCCGGGTGCGGTCCCGGAAGTGGGTGCCCGGCGCCACCACATAGGTCACGGGCACCCCCAGGGCCGGGTGGGTGACGTCCACCACGCGGACGGGGAGGCCGTGGCCCAGGAGGTCGGCGGCGGCCCGCTCCACCTCCTCGCGGAAGTTGCGCGAGGCGCAGGACGGCAGGGCATCGAGCCCCACCACCGCGGGGGCCTCCAGGACGTAGCCGGCCTCGTCCAGGGTGGCGAAGAGCGGCAGCCCGCTCTCCACGTATTTCCCGTCGGTGTCGAAATCCCCCGCCAACTGCGCCACCTCGGTCAGCGCCCGGATGAGTGCCCGCTCCGGGTCCGGCGAGGTTCCGGCGGTGTAGACGATCTCGCTCCGGCGGGGAAAGGTGGCGGGATCCCAGGCGATGGCCCCCACGGTGGGGATGCCGTAGCCGAGGGAGAAGTCCTTGAGGTGCACCTCGACGCCCACGCGCTCGAAGCAGCGGAGGAGCCCCCGGGCCGTCTCCCCGCGCACGGAGGCCGGGTCGATGGTGGGGGTGGTCCGCCGGTCGAAGGTCACCAGGGAGCAGACGTGGCGTTCCACCACCTCGGAGAGGGCCTGGACGGCGGCCTCGGCGAGGGAATTCCCCGCGGCGGACCCGTTGTACTCGTTGATGGGCCAGAACCAGGACCAGGGGAGCCGTCCCGCGGTCCGGGCCAGGGGATCGTAGGCCGTCACCCACTCGAGGGGGAGCAGATCGAGCAGCTCCTCGGCCCGCGCCACCGCCCCCGGTTCCTCCAGGGGATCATGGAGGGCGCGGAAGAGGTCCTCCTTGGAGACGGCCCGCCCGTCCACCTCGCTCCAGCGGGCCAGGGGGCGGCGGCCCTCCCGGAGGAAGGAGAAGAGGCTGTAGCGCTCCACGAGCTCCATGACGGCGCTGCACTCGGCCTGGGCCGGGGTGGCGCCCTTTCCCATCTGCTTGGCGGTGCCCGTGAGCCGGGTGGCCTCCGCGGCGTAGAGGCTCACGTAGACGGGGATCCCGAGCCGCCCCTTGTCGATGCGTTCCACGTCGCGGAGGACGGGAAGGCCCGCCCGGCGGAACCGCTCCCGGACCCACCGGAGGGTCTCCTCCGGGGTACAGACCTTGTCGTAGCCGGCGCCGCTTTCCTTGTAGCTGTCGTGCAGCATGTCGCCTCCTTCCGCCCCCGCCTATTCCACGGGCTCGTAGTGGCTGAAGACCATGGTGAAGGTACCCCGGCCCTGCGTGAGGGACCGGAGCTCGGTGGAGTAGCCGAAGAGCCGGGAGAGCGGCGCCGTGGCCCGGATCACCTGGACCGCGCCCCGGGGACCGATCTCCTCCACCTTGCCGTGCCGGGCGTTGATGTCGCCGATGACCTCGCCCATGAAGCTCTCCGGCACCGTGATCTCGAGCCGCATCACCGGTTCGAGGAGCACCGGCCCCGCCGCCTCCAGGGCCTCCCGGAGCGCCACGGAGGCCGCCGCCCGGAAGGCGATCTCGGTGGAAAGCCCCTCCTCGAAACGGGCGGCCTCGAGCCGGACCTCCACGTCCACCATGGGGTACCCCCGGAGGACGCCACCGTCCAGGCCCTGGGTGAGCACCTCGAGCACCAGGGGCTCGTAGCCCTCCGGGAGCGCGCCCTCGGGCAGCCGGCTCTCCACCCGGTTGCCCGCCCCCCGCTCCCGGGGCGCCACCCGAACGGTCACCGCGGCCCGCTGACGGGTGCCGCCGATCTCCTTGTCGAAGCAGCCCTCGAGACGCGCCTCCCGCTGGATGGTCTCCCGGTACACCACCTGGGGCCGCCCCACGTTCACCGGGGCGTTGAACTCCCGGACGAGCCGGTGCATCAGCACCTCGAGGTGCAGCTCCCCCATGCCCGAGACGATGGTCTGGCCGGTGTCCTCGTCGAGGCGCACGTGGAAGGTGGGGTCCTCCTCGGCCAGCTTGGAGAGGGCGAGGTCCACCTTGTCCTGGTCGCCGGTGGTCTTGGGCTCGATGGCCACGGAGATGACGGGCTTGTAGAAATCGATGGGCTCGAGGAGCACCGGATGCTCGGGGTCGCAGAGGGTGTCGCCGGTGGTGGTCTCCTTGAGGCCCATGACCCCGACGATGGACCCGGCCCCGGCCTCCTGGACCCGCTCCCGTTTGTTGGCGTGCATGAGGAGGAGGCGGGCCGCCCGCTCCCGGATCCCCTTGCCGGGATTCAAGAACTCGCCGCCGGCCTTCAGCATGCCGGAATAGACCCGCACGTAGGTGAGCTTGCGCCCCTGGTCCATCTGCACCTTGAAGGCCAGGGCCGCCAGAGGCGCCTTGTCCCGGGGCGGACGTTCGACCTCCGCCCCGGTCTTCGGATCCTCCCCCTTGACGGGCGGGATGTCCACCGGGCTCGGCAGATACCGGACCACGCCGTCCAGAACCGGCTGCACCCCCTTGTTCCGGAGGGCCGACCCGCAGAAGACCGGGACGCCCTTGAGCCCGATGCAGGCCCGGCGGACGGCGGCATGGATGTCGGCCTCCGGGATCTCCTCCTCCCCCAGGTACCGTTCCAGAATGGCGTCGTCCACCTCGGAGAGGGCCTCGAGAAGCGATTCCCGGGCCCGGGCCACCTCCTCCCGCCGGTCCTCCGGGACGGGCCGCTCCTCGAAGTGCATCCCCTGGCTGGCCTCGTCCCAGGCGATCCACGTCCCCCGGACCACGTCGAAGACCCCCTGGAAGTCCTCCTCGGCCCCGTAGGGCAGGGTGAGGACCAGGGGATGGGCCCCGAGCCGCTCCTTCATCTGGTCCACCACGTTCCAGAAGTCGGCCCCGAGCCGGTCCATCTTGTTCACGAAGGCCATCTTGGGGACCCGGTACTTGTCGGCCTGGTGCCAGACCGTCTCGGACTGGGGTTCGACCCCTCCCACGGCGCAGAAGACGCCCACCGCCCCGTCGAGGACCCGGAGGGATCGCTCCACCTCCATGGTGAAGTCCACGTGCCCAGGGGTGTCGATGATGTGGATCTCGTGCTCCCGCCAGTAGCAGGTGGTGACCGCCGAGGTGATGGTGATGCCCCGCTCCTGTTCCTCGGGCATCCAGTCCATGACGGCCTGGCCGTCGTGGACCTCGCCGATCTTGTGGGTCTTGCCGGTATAGAAGAGGACGCGCTCGGTGAGGGTGGTCTTTCCGGCATCGATGTGGGCGATGATCCCGATGTTGCGGATCTTTTGGATGTGCGTTCTCTGTGCCATTGAGACCCCTCGGCGCCGCGGCGGTCGTTGACAAAACGTAACCGATCTATTTAACAAAAAGCATCACCCGCCACAACACGCCCTGCCGCCCGCCGCGCGGGCCAGGAGGATACCCGTGACCCCATCCCCCAAGGAAATCATCGACGCCGCCGGCGTGGAGGCGGCCCTCACCCGCATGGCCCGGGAGATCGTCGACACCCACGCGGAACTCGACGGCCTCGCCCTCATCGGGATCCGCACCGGCGGTGTCCCCCTGGCCGAGCGCCTGCGCCAGCGGATCGCCGCCCTCACCGGCACGCCCGTCCCCACGGGCATCCTCGACATCACCCTCTACCGGGACGACTGGAGCCGGCTGAGTCACCACCCCATCATCCGGAAGACGGAGATCCCCTTCTCCATCGACGACAAGGACATCGTCCTCGTGGACGACGTCCTCTACACCGGGCGCACCATCCGGGCGGCCCTGGACGCCCTCTCCGACCTCGGCCGCCCCCGCACCATCAAGCTCGCGGTCCTCGTGGACCGGGGGTGGCGAGAGCTTCCCATCCAGGCCGACTACGTGGGAACGGCCGTGGAGACGCAGGTGGACGAGCACGTCGACGTCTTCCTCCAGGAGACCCATGGGCGCGACGCCGTGGTCCTCCAGCCCGAAGGCGCCTGAGGCCGGGAGCCGGGCGGAGGCCGTCCGGCGCCTGACCTGGATCCCCCGCGCCGGCTCCACCAACGAGCTCGCCCGCCGGGCGGCGGCCGCCGGGGCCGGGGCGGGCTGCGCCTTCGCGGCCGGGGCCCAGGACCGGGGTCGGGGGCGGCGCGGGCGGTCCTGGTGCTCGCCGCCGGGCCACGGGCTCTACCTCTCGGTGCTGGTGCCCCGCCCGGAGCCGGCGGCTTGGCTGCCGCTGGTGGCGGGGCTCGCCGCCGCCGAGGCCGTGGAGACCGCCGCCGGGCGGGCCGGGGCCGATCCGCCCCTCGTCCGCCTCAAGTGGCCCAACGACCTCTACTGCCGGGGGCGGAAGATCGGCGGCATCCTCTGCGAGGCCGCGGACCGGGACCTCTGGGTGGTGGGCATCGGGATCAACTGCACCACCCCGGAGGCGATCTTCCCCCCGGAGGTCCGCGGCCGGGCGGCCTCCATCGCCTCGGCCACCGGGCGGGCGGTGCCGCCCGGGCGGCTGTTCCGCCCCCTCTCCCGGGCCCTCGGCGCCTGGCTCCACCGCCTGGACCGCGAGGGCCCCGGCACCGCCAGGGCCGAGATCCGCCGCCGGGACGCCCTGGCCGGTCGGGCCGTGGAGGCCGCCGACTGGGGAGCGCCGGACCGTTCCGCCGACCGATCGGCGCCCCTTCGCGGCCGGGCGGCGGGCATCGACGAGACCGGAGCGCTGGTGCTCGTCACCGGGTCCGGGGACCGGATCCACCTCGTCAGCGGCACCCTCCACCCCCTGGAGCCCCTGCCGTGACCCCGCGCGCGTTGCCCCCGCTGGGCCTCACCATGGGCTGCCCCGCGGGCGTCGGTCCCGAGGTCGTCCTCAAGGCCTTCGCCCGCCGGCCCGGCTGGCGCGGCCGGCGGGCCCCCGTGGTCCTCGGCGACCCCGGGGTCCTCCGGCGGACCGCGGCGGCCCTCGGCCTTCCCTTCCGGCCCCATCCCTGGCGCCCGGGGGACGCCCCCCCGGCCGGGGCGATCCCCGTGGTCGAGGTGACGCGGCTCGGCCCCGGCGACTTCCGGACCGGCACCCCCAACGCCGCCACCGGGGCCGCCTCCCACGCCTACGTCCTGGAAGGACTCCGGCGAATCCGGGCGGGGGAGCTTTCCGGGATCGTCACCGCCCCCATCAGCAAGCTCGGCCTCCGCCTGGCGGGGATCCCGTTCCCGGGCCACACAGAGATCCTCGCCGACTTTACGGGCTGCCGGCGGTATGCCATGATGCTGTCCGGGCGGCGCCTCCGGGTGGTGCTCTGCACCATCCACTGCGCCCTCGCCGAGGTGCCCGGCCGGCTCGACACCGGCCGGGTCCTCGAGACCATCCGGCTGGCGGACCAAGCCCTCCGGTGCGACTTCGGCCTCGAGCGGCCGAGGGTGGCCGTGGCCGGGCTCAATCCCCACGCCGGGGAGGCGGGCATGTTCGGCGACGAGGAGGAACGGATCATCGGGCCCGCGGTGGCCGCGGCCCGGGCCGAGGGTATCGACGCCTCGGGCCCCCACCCCCCCGACACGGTCTTCTACCTCGCCAGCCGGGGGCGCTTCGACGTGGTGGTGGCCCAGTACCACGACCAGGGCCTCATCCCGCTCAAGCTCCTCCACTTCCGGGACGGGGTGAACGTCACCCTGGGGCTCCCCCTGGTCCGAACCTCCGTGGACCACGGAACCGCCTACGACATCGCCGGCACCGGCGCCGCCGACCCGTCGAGCCTGCTGGCCGCCGTGGCCACGGCGCGCACCATGGTTCGCCACCGCCGCCGCGCCGGAGGGCGGCCGTGAAGACGGAAGAAGCGGGCATGGCGGGGGCCGCGGAACCGGTGGTGGAGGTGGTGGGGCTCCGGAAGGACTTCGGCGAGCGCCAGGCGGTGCGGGGCATCGACTTCCGGATCCACGCCGGGGAGTGCGTGGGCCTCCTCGGCCCGAACGGCGCCGGCAAGACCACCACCATCCACGTCCTGCTGGGCCTCGTGCGAAAGACCGCCGGCGAGGTCCGGGTCTTCGGGATGCCCGTGCCCAGCCGCCTGCGCCACATCAAGCTCCGGACCGGGGTCACGCCCCAGGCCGACAACCTCGACCCGGACCTCACGGTCCTCGAAAACCTCCTCACCTACGCCGCCTACTTCGACGTGCCGGCCCGGACCGCCCGCGGGCGGGCGGAGGAGCTCCTGGACTTCTTCGCCCTGGACGGCTACCGCGACGAGATCATCCAGCATCTGTCCGGCGGGCAGCGGCGCCGCCTCCTCCTCGCCCGCGCCCTCATCAACGCCCCGGACCTCGTCATCCTGGACGAGCCCACCATCGGGCTCGACCCCCAGGCCCGCCACCTCATCTGGGACCGCCTGGACGCCCTGCGCGCCCGGGGGACGCCCATGCTGCTCACCAGCCACTACATGGAAGAGGTGGAACGGCTCAGCAGCCGGGTCCTCATCATGGACCACGGGCGGATCGTGGCCCGGGGCGAGCCCCGGCAGATGGTGCGGGACCTCCTGGGCCAAGAGGTGGTGGAGGTGACGGGGACGGAGGCGGAACTCGACGGCCTGCTCGCGGCCATCGCCCCCTGCGACGTCACCACCGAGCGCCTGCCCGGCCGGCTCTTCGTCTTCACCCGCGCCGCCTGCCCCGAGCTCGAGGCCCGGATCCGCCCCATGAAGCACTGGGTGCGGCGCCCGGCCGGGCTCGAGGACCTCTTCATCCACCTCACCGGCCGGACCCTCCGGGAGACCGCATGAGCCACCGGTTCCTCAAGGTATGGGCCCGAAACGCCCGGGTCTGGCGGAAACACGTCCGGGCCAGCCTCATCGGCAACCTCGGCCAGCCCTTCCTCTTCCTGGTGGCCATGGGCTACGGGCTGGGGCGCGACATCCCGGAGATCCAGGGCCTCACCTACCTCCAGTTCATCGCCCCGGGGCTCGTGGCCTCGGCGGTCATGTACAGCGCGGCCTTCGAGGCCACCTACGGCTCCTACACACGCCTTTCCACCCAGCGGACCTTCGAGGCCATCCTCATGACCCCGGTCACGGTGGAGGAGCTGGCACTCGGCGAGATCGCCTGGGGGGCCACCAAGGGCCTCCTCTCCGGCGCCATCATGCTGGCGGCGCTCCCCCTCTTCGGGGTCTGGCCCTCGGCCTGGACCGCCGCCCTCCTTCCCGTGCTCTTCGTGGAGGGCGTCTTCTTCGCGGCCCTGGGCCTCATCATGACGGCGCTGGCCGCCAACTACGAATTCTTCAACTACTTCACCTCGCTCCTCATCACCCCGCTCTTCCTGTTCTCCGGGATCTTCTTCCCGCTCTCGGCGCTCCACCCCGCGGCCCGACGGGTCATCCTGGCCATGCCCCTCACCCACGAGGTGGCCCTGGCCCGCATGTTCTGCTACGGCCGCATCGAACCGGGCTGGCCCCTGGACCTGGCCTTCTCCCTCTCCATGGCGGCCGCCGCGGCCTGGGCCGCCACTCGCCTCCTGCGCCGGAGGCTCATCCAGTGACCCGGCTCCGCCTCCCGGACGAGGCGGCCACCCTGCGGCTGGCCGCCCGGATCGCCGCCCTCCTCGGGCCGGGGGACGTGGTGCTCCTTTCCGGGGACCTCGGGGCCGGAAAGACCTTTTTCACCAAGGCCCTGGCGGCGGAGATGGGCATCGACCCCGCCGAGGTGACGAGCCCCTCCTTCGCCCTGATCCACGAACACCGGGGCCGCCTCCCCCTGGTCCACGCCGACCTCTACCGCCTGGGCCCCGGGGTGGACCCGGCCGACATCGGCCTCGACGACCACCTCGACGGGCAGGCGGTGGTGGTCGTAGAGTGGGCGGAGCACCTCCCGCGGGAGGCGGTGGACGAGGCCCTGGAGATCCGGCTCCGATGGACGGGCCCCGCCTCCCGCGAAGCGGAGCTGGCGCCGAGGGGCGAAGGGTGGCACCGGCGCCTCGAGGGACTCTTCCCCCGGCGGCCGGATGCCGAAGAGAACGGGGGAGCGGGCCCTGGACCGCCGGCCTGAGGCCCGCCCGATACCGACGACCTGGAGGAGACGCGGCATGAAGGCACTCGTTTTGAGCGGCGGAAAGGGGACCCGGCTCCGGCCGCTGACCCACACCATGGCCAAGCAGCTCGTGCCGGTGGCCAACCAGCCCATCCTCGGCTACGTCATGCGGCACTTGGCCGAGGCGGGGCTGACCGACGTGGGCGTCATCGTGGCGCCGGAGACCGAGGCGGAGGTCCGCTCCTACCTCGCGGACGGCGCCCGATGGGGCCTTTCCATCACCTTCATCCCGCAGGCGGAGCCCCTGGGGCTCGCCCACGCGGTCAAGACCGCCCGCCCCTTCCTGCAGGACGCCCCCTTCGTGATGTACCTCGGCGACAACCTCCTCGGCACCGGGCTTTCCGAGGCCCTGGCCCGGTTCCGGTCCGAGGGCGCCGACGCCCTGATCTTCCTGAAGGAGGTGGCGGACCCCCGGGCCTTCGGAGTGGCCGTCCTGGACGAGACAGGACGGATCCGGCGCCTGGTGGAAAAGCCCAAGGACCCCCCGTCCAACCTGGCCCTGGTGGGCGTCTACCTCTTCTCGCCCCGGATCCACGAGGCCATCGACCGCATCCGCCCCTCCTGGCGCAACGAGCTCGAGATCACCGACGCCATCCAGGCGCTCATCGAGGCCGGGGGAAAGGTGCAGGGCGAGGTCCTGGAGGGCTGGTGGCTGGACACCGGGAAGAAGGACGACATCCTCGCCGCCAACTCCACGGTCCTCGACGACTACGCCGAGCGCCGGATCCTCGGCGACGTGGACGCGGCCAGCCGCATCGAGGGACGCGTCACCGTGGCCGCCGGGGCCGAGATCCGCAACAGCACCATCCGAGGCCCCGCCGTGGTGGGGGAATCGGCCCGGATCACGGACGCCTTCATCGGCCCCTTCAGCAGCATCGGCCCCGGCAGCCGGGTGGTGGACTCCGTGGTGGAGCACTCGGTGCTCCTCGAGGGGGCGGCCGTGGAAGGCATCCCCCGGCTGGAGGACAGCCTGGTGGGGCGGCATGCCACGGTCCGCCGGAGCGACGGCCGCCGCCAGGCCCTTCGGCTCGCCGTGGGCGACCACTGCCTGGTGGAGATCTAAGCGGTGCCGGCCGGCTTCGCGGGCCGGACGGCGAAAGACCAAGGAGCCTCACATGAAGGACACCTTCTGCGACGGCGACATCTCCGGGGTCATCGTCCGCCGCCTGGCCCGGCACGAGGACCCGAGGGGCTGGCTGTGCGAGGTCTTCCGGCGCGATGAGATCGCCCCCGAGCACCTGCCGGCGATGGCCTACGTCTCTCTCACACATCCCGGCGTGGCCCGGGGCCCCCACGCCCACCGGGACCAGACCGACCTCTTCGGCTTCGTCGGCCCCGGCACCTTCCGGGTCCGGCTCTGGGACGCCCGGGAAGGGAGCCCCTCCCGCGGAGCCCGGATGGAGATCCTGGCCGGGGAGGAGGCCCCTACGGTGGTGATCGTGCCGCCGGGGGTGGTCCACGGCTACCGGAACGTGGGGGAGGGGCCGGGCCTCGTCTTCAACTGTCCCAACCGGCTCTACGCGGGCGAGGGCCGGCGGGAGCCCGTGGACGAGATCCGCTACGAGGATGACCCGGACTCCCCCTTCCCGCTCTAGGAAGGGGCCTTTCCGGGCCGCCGCCCGGCCTTGACAGCACCGGCCCCGGCTTATATCTTGCCCACGCCGTAACGGACGGTCCCATCGTCTAGCGGTCTAGGACGCCGGCCTCTCACGCCGGAAACAGGGGTTCGAGTCCCCTTGGGACCGCCACCTCGAAGATCCGGGCCGGGCCCCCTGGTGCCCGGCCCTTCCCTTTCCTCGACCGGCCGCTCGCGGCGGCGAGGTTCCTCCTCCCCTCGCCTTCCCCGGCCACGCCGCTCCACTTCCGTGCCGCCCCCCGGCCCAGCCGATATCCGCCAACGGGCGGGGACGACTTGCATCGGGCCCGTCCTTGAATATCCGCGAAGCCGAAACTAACCAAAATTATTGCTTTTTTGCCAATTTCGCGCCATAATCTTTGATATGAGGCATTTTGTTTTTATTGTATTCGCCAACTTGTCTTTTGCCATCGTTGCACCCCTTTTCCCATCGGCCACGTGGGCCGCGGTCCAGGGACCCTGCGCCGACTGCCACACCATGCACGACTCCCAGGACGGCGCCGTGGTGACCCCGGGGGCGCCGGTGC